>JBQGEO010000632.1:0-2148 GCA_052039655.1 Pararcticibacter sp. | reverse complement strand
CCGGCCTTTTCAGCTTCTGTTACTCTTGTTTTGTCGGTTCCTAAATGAACTACCTCTACCTGTCCGGTGGGAATAAGATTTAAAATATCCTGCTCTGCACTCACACATACAGGACATCCAGCGTGATAAAAAATTGATTTTTCCATTTTACTTATTGTTTGTTCAAAAAAAGACTGCTAGTGTGATTTGTATTTCTTATGTTTTTCTAATACAAAAGTATTTTATATTTGGACTAGCTTTCTGATACAGTTTTTATAAAAACAGCTAGTCCAGATGCTTCGACCCTGGGAGTTAAATGTACATTTAGATGCGAATGGCCAAAAGCCTGTTTACCTGCAGATAGCGGATGCTATCATTGCGGATATTCAGTCCGGAAGGCTAAAAAGAGGAATAGCCCTTCCGGGTAGCCGGAAATTAGCTATAGATTTAAAAGTAAACAGAAACACGGTCATTGAAGCATTGAATGTGCTGTTAAATGAAGGGTGGCTGATAGCAAAAAACAGGAAGGGTACTTTTGTAGCGGATGTTCTGCCGGTTCTAAGGCCAGTCAAAGAAGAAGCGATCGCCCATCAGGCCGTCACGGAGTCCGGTGTAATCCCTGGGATTGTTATAGACGACGGCCATCCGGATAGTAAAATTGCACCCATTGATGAGCTGGCGAGGGCTTACAGGCAGATCTTCAGGCGTAAGGCACGCTGGAAAATGATGGGGTATACAGATCAAACCGGAGATCCGGAATTCAGAAAAGCGATCAGCAATATGCTGAGCCATCAGCGGGCCCTGAAGATCGGCGATAGCAATGTATGTATCACGAGAGGAAGCCAGATGGCCATGTATCTTGCGGCTCACGTTCTTTTGGAGAAAGGAGATGCCATCATAGTGGAGAACCCCGGATATAAGCCCGCCTGGGAGGTATTTGAAAGTGCGGGCGCAAGACTGCTGCCGGTTGGAGTAGACGAGGAGGGGCTTTCAATAGAGGAGGTAAAACTACATCTGAAGAAGACGAAGAATATCAAGGCAATTTACACGACCCCTCACCATCAATATCCTACTACGGTGACGCTGTCGCTTCAGAGAAGACTTGAGTTAATACAGTTATCCAATCAATACGGGTTTACGATCATTGAGGATGATTACGATAATGAATTTCATTTCGGCTGCAGGCCGGTCTTGCCGCTGGCAAGTTTTCAGGGCCTCAAAAGCTATATATATATTGGCACGCTGAGTAAGGTGGTTGCCCCTTCTCTGCGGACAGGTTATCTTGTCAGTAGTGATGATATTGTGCAGAGAGCAGGTAATATGAGAAAACTAATCGATGTGCAGGGTGATAATATTATGGAGCAGGCGATCCTTGAACTCATAAATACCGGATCTGTCAGACGTCATCTTCGCCGTGCGACCGTGTTTTATAAACTAAAAAGGGATTACTTTGCCGGGCTCCTGGATAAATATCTAGGTAGTGAGGTGTCCTACACTTTACCTGAAGGAGGCCTCGCGTTCTGGCTGAAGCTGAGAAGTCCGCTGGATTTTGCATGGTTGGAAAAGCAATTACTGGAGAAGGGAATTTCCCTGAATGTCCCCGGTTCATTTTACCACAACAATCAGGATATACAGGGCTTTAGGTTTGGATATGCGTCCCTATCAGAGCAAAAACTCCATGAGGCTGTGGAAGCTATAGCCGGAGTATTGAAAAAGGCTGCGGTAAAAACAAAATTATGATACGATCCATCTTTATACCTTCTCATGATATGGAATAAACCCGCTTCTTGATCTCTGAACAAATGAGATCGATTTCCTCCTTCGATAACTTGGAAGGCGCCCGTCCATACACCAGGCATTCATCTGAAATTCTTCTTAGGTGCACCAGAATGCTATCGCCACTGCTAACTATAAAAAGTTCTCCGCTTTTTTTTACAGAGATAGTGCGCATTTGTCCCGAAATTTGTCCCTGAAAGTTGAATAATTCCATGATTCTAAAACTATTAAGAAGGTAAAACGGTTTAAAAATGTTGAAAACTGGATTGGTGCGTACTGATTTGTGGAAAAGTGCCAGGAAAAAAGTCTTCTTGCATCTTTTTTACATTTGCCAGTTTTTCTATTGTTTGTATAAGCCGGAATCTGCATTAAAGCCTTTCAGAAATGTATCGA
>JBQGEO010000631.1:0-10347 GCA_052039655.1 Pararcticibacter sp. | reverse complement strand
TGATGGAAACAGAATTGCCTGAATTCACCAGGTCTCAGCTTGCTTTGCGCAACGGGCAGGACACGGCCGAAATATGGATAGCTTTTAAAGGAGTTATTTATGATGTCTCTGCCAGCCGTCTCTGGAAGAACGGAAAGCACTATGAGCATTGGGCGGGTCAGGACCTAACGGAAGAAATGGAAGACGCCCCCCATTCGGAGAGCGTCTTTGGTCGTTTCGTGGTTGTCGGCAGGCTAAAATTACCAGGCTGACATTGATGGGAGACCTATTGTTCGATCACAAAGCTGCTCAGGCTAACGAATTCTAAAACTCTTTCAGCTATTTTTTCTGCACTGAGGTCTTCAAGCCCTCTTGTCCCGAACTTTTCAACACAAAAAGAAGCAAGTGCAGAGCCATAGATAATGGCATTCTTCATATTATTAAAGTTTATAGTGCCAACTTTCGCAAGATAGCCAATAAAACCTCCGGCAAAAGTATCACCTGCACCGGTAGGGTCGAATACATCGGCAAGCGGAAGGGCAGGGGCAGAGAAAATCTGATCTTCGCCAAATAAAAGAGCGCCATGTTCTCCTTTTTTGATGATGAGATATTTGGGTCCCATAGTCAGGATCTTTTTAGCTGCCTTTACCAGGGAGTATTCACCGGACAGTTGTCTGGCTTCAGCATCGTTTATGGTGAGTACGTCAACCTTCTTTAGCACTTCCATCAGATCGTCCAATGCAACATCCATCCAGAAATTCATCGTATCGAGTACAATCAGTTTGGGTTTGTTTCTGAGCCTCTCTATGGTGGTTTGCTGAATCTGGGGCGTCAGGTTCCCGAGAAGAAGAAATTCACAATCCTGGTAAGATTCCGGAATCAGAGGGTCAAAGTCGGCCAGAACATTTAATTCCGTTGCCAGAGTATCCCGGCTGTTCATGTCGGTATGATATTTTCCTGCCCAAAAGAAGGATTTTTCTCCCTTCTTTATCTGTAAGCCGTCGACATTGATGCCATGATTTTCTAAAATACCGATTTCTTCCTGTCCGAAATCATCTCCAACAACACTGACAATTTTAACCTTATCATAAAAGTAAGAAGCTGCAAGTCCTGCGTAAGTGGCTGCGCCTCCGACGATTCTGTCTGTTTTTCCAAACGGTGTTTCAATTGCATCGAAGGCCACCGTACCTGTAATAACTAAGCTCATTAATTTTTTTTAAAAAATCTTTAGGCAAATATTGCATAAATAAATTTAAATCCCGAATATTGCAGTCCCAAAACACAGCAACGCTGCTAACTTAAAAAGGGGCAGCAAAGCACAATAACCGGGTAAATGTACTCCTGAGTAGCTCAGCCGGTTAGAGCATCTGACTGTTAATCAGAGGGTCGCTGGTTCGAGCCCAGCCTCAGGAGCAAAAAAAGCCGCTTAAAAAAGCGGCTTTTTTTATGAAAAGTGATTTTGCTTTTCGGCGGGAGTTGCTGGATCAATCGGATCAACCCGAAAAGTTGTGGACTAAGCATAGATTTTCATCAGCCGGTACATAAAGAATTCGACGTTTTTCACTCCCCTGAATTGACATCTAAGCGCCTTTATTTTAGCATTAAAGGACTCCGCAGAAGCATTTGTACATTGGGTGTCAAAGTAATTAAGGATGATGATGCAGTGATTTTGGAGGATCAAGCGGAAAAGTTGGGTGAATGAATAATTAACCATAGATTTTCATTAAACGATACATAAAGGAGGTGAATGTTTATGACATCTCTGAAGTGCTTGCCAATGGAGATACCCTCAGGCAACTTCTGTCAGAAGCCACTGTTAAGCTTTAAACAGAATATCCATAGTAATCTGTTGCTGGATCAGTCCGGGATAGTTCATCTCATTTTTTACGCCATAAGTCGTAATCAAGGTCATAAATAGAGCTTTTCTGGTGGATGTTTGCTCTTGAAATATTTTGAGCTTGGATGCCAGTTCCTTAGCATATGACTTTGTAATCTCAAAGCCGCTCCCGGCAAATTTCATTTCGCATATGTTGATACACCGGTCATTTCTGTCAATCAGCATATCGATTTGCACACCCTGATCCAGGTTTGACTTCGGCTGATAGCGCCACACGGAAACTTCGGAGTATACGTTGCTAATTCCAAGCGCCTGTTTGATTTGTCCGATATGTTTCATGCAAATACTCTCGTAAGCAATTCCGCTCCAACTTTTCCAGGATGTTCCTGTAGAAAACTTTAACCAGGTTCCTTGACCGTGCGAGCGACTATTTTCAATGAATTTAATATAGAAGAGCGAGTATTCATCGGTCAATTTAAAAAGGCTGTCTTTTGAACTTTTTCCAAATGGCACATAACCCGTAATAAATCCTGATTCAGATAGCTCATTCAAAATTTGTGTGGCATATCCGCCTGAAGTTAATTTACAGGCTTTGATAATCTCATTCCTCGTTAGTCCTTTACCTTTTTGAGCCAATGCCCTGATCACAGTAATATGGTTTTCGGCACTATCAAACAAAGAATAGTAGAGGTTCCTAAATTCATCATTCAACAGTCCATCCTTTGTAAAACACAATCGGTCAATTATCTGTGCGGCACTCTCGCCCGGCTGTATCTCCTTTAGATATTGTGGTATGCCGCCCAAAGCCATGTAGATTTGCAGGATCTGATATTGGTCAAGTTTAATTTTTCTGGCTTTCAAATACTCGGCCGTTTCAGCGATTGTGAATGGTAATAGCCGGATTCTTCTTGTCACTCTGTTATGTAAGCCCCCGCGGTTATTAATTACTTTTTTTATCATCCATGATGCAGCTGAACCACAAATCACTACAACCAATTTTTTTTCCTTTGATGCCCAACTGTTCCAAAAGTTTTCAAATGCCGGAAGAAAGCCTGATCTTGGACTATTGATCCATGGAAATTCGTCGAAAAATACGATTTGCCGCTCTTTCTTTAGCAGTGGTGTCAGGTACTGTATAAGCATTTGAAATGCCTGGATCCACGTATTGGGTTTGGCGAGTTGCAAGCCCCCTGTTGCGTGGGTCAAAGCTAAGCTGAAGGCTTCCAATTCCTGCGAAAGCAATGCATTGTGAGTCCCCGTGAATTCAAAAGCAAGGTTTTTACTGAATCCATTTCTGATCAGGAAGGTTTTCCCTACTCTTCTGCGGCCGTATACTGCCAGTAACTCTGCTTCTCCAGAGCTTTCAATCCGTTTTATTAAGTCTTTTTCCTCTCTTCTTCCAATTATATTCTCCATGATTTGGCTAGTTATACAATGTTATATTGCGCCAAATCTACATAAAATGTTTAGTTTTGGCGGCGTATGTTTTTTTATATTACGCCAAAAACAAGTAGATGTTCTAAGTGTCGGGAATAAATTGGTCTAATACACTATGGTGTATTGACGAGTGCATTAGCTTTGCTATATTGGTTCGTCGTGCTTTTACTACTATCTTTATGATAAGACATTAGATGAAGTTCTTTTCTAATCTAATTTAGACACAAAGAATCAAAACCCTGCGACAGCACTCGTAAGGAATATGATTAGCAGTATTGAAATATTTTAAATTTTAACAAAAGTGTGCTTCGATCCATCGCATTTCTTATTGTCATTTAAGCAGCATGTTGTTCCCCAAATTTACAATTCTCTTAAGATCTTCTACCAAATCTTTCAAGGGAGTGTCCGTATGGGGAGCAAAAAAGCCGCTTAAACAAGCGGCTTTTTTTATGAAAAGTGATTTTGGTATCATCTGCTAAATAAAGTTCAGAAGATAGCAAAGTACAGGTTTACATCACGTTAATCAGGGTTTTTTATTTGATCCGCGTGCGGGATGCTTATCGTTGTTTTACCAGGACAACATTGGCCACTTTTCTTTCGCCTTCATGATCCCATTTTTTATTGTCAGAAGGGTAGTTAACCACCCCGTTATCTGGTTCATTCCTGATCCATAAAGTGGTCGAACCTCCGCCATCCAGGTTAATAGCATCTTTATATTTTAACCATCTGACGATTTTGGCCGTCTCCTGAAGGCTCATGCCTGCTGCATTCGCATGTCTTCCGTCTATTGTGATCAGCAGGACACGATTATTCCTGCCTGTCGCGATTACAGACCTCGGGTGGCGTGTCAGGCTGAATGAAGATGAATCCTGCGGGATTTCCCTGGATCCCAGGAGCAGCATAGGGCCAGACACCATGATGTCTTCTCCCCGCAAATGTTTCTCCCATTCCGGGGATCCGTCCCAGGCCGATAATGACAATCTTCCTTTCCTGATTACGACGGCCGCCTGCTGATGACGTGCTCTCTCATTGTTTGGCTCTTTCCGGTTTTCGTTTAGCACCTGGCCGTTTAAACGCAGATAATCAACCGAACCTCCCTGAGCAACGTCGAAAAAGGTGCCGTTGATAGCAGCTATTGCACTGGCCGTTAATCCGAATTCGCTTGTAGTTTTCTTCTGCTTTGCTTCAGCAGCAAGATCGAATTCAAGTTTTTTCTTCTGTTTTATCTCCAATATAGAGATGTTCTGGTTGGATCTGAATAATGTGCTGTCAGCAAAGCTGATCGTTCTCAGGAATATACCCGGCGACAGTTTTTTGACTTTCCATTTAGCCTGAACCACCAGCGCAGAATCAGTAATGGCAAAGCAGCATGAACAAGATAGTAAGAGCAAAAGGAAACAAGAAGTCTTCATGTTGTCAATTGTGTATTTTTAGAGTTCTACAAAATAGCAATGTCAGGGCCTTTCCCAATTGAATACCGGGAATGAAAATTAGAACTCTTTTCGTGCAAATGCAAATCTGCGCAGACTAGATCTTTTTTTAAAAATACGGCTTGAATACATCCCATCCGAAACGAAGGATGGTTCCGAAGACGACGACCAGGAAGAATATTTTTATGAAGCGGTTTCCCTTAAGCAACGCGAGACGAGTGCCGAGGAATGAACCGGAAAGGTTGAAGATGGCCATAGGAATAGCATACTGATAAAGAATGTGGCCGGTACCGGCAAAATAAATAATGGCCGCGAGGTTAGTGGCAACGTTTACATACTTCGCGCTGGCACTGGAGTGAAGAAAGTCGTACCCAAGCAACGAAATAAAGGCAAGGATGAGGAAGGTTCCGGTGCCGGGACCTATTAACCCGTCATAAAATCCGATGATGAACCCGAATGTAAGGCCTAACAGGATCTGGCGGAGATCAGTGTGGTTTTTCTCCTGGTGCAGGCCAAAATTCTTTTTGCTGTAGGTGTAAATGCCGGTAGCGGTCAGTAAGATGAGAATGAATGGTTTTATGTAGGTGCTGTTAATAATGGAAATACACCAGGCGCCGAGGAGGGAGCCGGTAAATGCGGCGAGGATAATAAACAGAAGCAACTTTACCTTGATCTTTACATGGCGTGAATAGCTGAAGGCCGCAAAGCTGGTGCCAGCGATAGATGGTATTTTGGTTGTTCCGAACAAAGTAGCTACCGGATATTGCGGAAGAATGATCAGCATTGCCGGCGTTTGTAATAGCCCCCCACCGCCCACAATTGAGTCAATAAACCCTGCAAAAAAAGAAACGATACAAAGCAACACCAGTTCAATAGTCATTGTCACAAATAAAAAGTAGGGGGATATAGGAAGGCAAAAATAAGTTTTGAAGAGAGAATATTGATATCAAATTCATACCTTAGCCTGATTTTTTGTTTAATACAAATGAATACATCTTTTGATTTTGAGAAGCCGATAGCGGATCTTCAACAGCAGATAGAAAAGGTAAAGCAGGTGTCGGAGAAGACTAAAGTTGATATGACTGCTACAGTGGCAGAACTTGAGGGAAAGTTGGATGCCGCCCGGAAACAGGTTTATTCAAACCTTACGGGCTGGCAGAAAGTTCAGATCTCCAGGCATCCTGAAAGGCCTTATACTCTGCAATACATTGAATTGATTTGTGATTCTTTTATAGAGCTTCATGGCGATCGTACTGTTAGTGATGATAAGGCTATTGTAGGTGGATTTGCTTCTATCGGAGGCCAGACAGTTATGGTGATCGGGCACCAGAAGGGTACCAATACCAAGCTGCGCCAGTACCGTAATTTCGGTATGGCTAACCCGGAAGGTTACAGAAAGGCCCTGCGCCTGATGAAGCTTGCTGAAAAGTTCAATAAACCGGTTGTTACGCTTATCGACACGCCGGGTGCATATCCCGGGCTGGAAGCAGAAGAGCGTGGCCAGGGTGAGGCGATTGCGAGGAACCTCCTGGAAATGTCAGTTTTAAACGTGCCGGTAATCTGTGTGATTATAGGAGAAGGTGCTTCAGGGGGTGCTCTGGGGATAGGTATTGGCGATAAAGTGTTAATGCTGGAGCATTCCTGGTATTCTGTGATCTCTCCGGAGAACTGTTCTGCCATCCTTTGGAGAACCTGGGATTTTAAAGAACAGGCAGCAGAGAGCCTTAAACTTACTGCTGAAGATATGTTGAAGAACGGCCTGATCGATGGGATCATTCCCGAGCCTCTTGGTGGAGCTCATCAGGATCCCAAGGCGATGGCTGCTACACTTAAAGACAGAATATTATCGGACCTTGCTACCCTGAAAGAAAAAAATATTGAAGAGCTGGTGAACGAAAGAATCGAGAAGTTTTGTTCAATGGGGGTTGTAGAGGAATAGGGGATTGGCTGGTGGCTTTTGGCAATCAGCAATCAGCTCTTGGCTAATAGTAATTGGCAATTAGTTTGCGTTGTTATTTGGGGAGACAGGAATCTGTGTGCGTGATTTGCCGATTAGCTTTCGTTATAAAAGGAATTCTGAAGCAGGAGGCTGTCCCCAAAAGTTTTTTGAACAGCAAGGTGATAGAACTTCCATAGGGCAAGAGAGTTGCCGATGCAGTTTTTGGGTCATGAGGAAATTTAACTGAAATTTTAGTGATAAAAAAAGAAGCTGTCTCGAATGAGACAGCTTCTTTTTTTATAGGAACATTGAGATCCGAAAGCCGATTGCTGACGGCTGATAGCAAACAGCTATCTAGAAATTAATCGGCAATTTGGATTTCAATGCTGTAAACTTGCTTTTAAGATTAGCATTCAATGCAGTCTGCTTATTATCTTCTGTGATCTTTATCAGCTCATTCAGGATGGAAATTCCCAGCTGGATATCATTCATGGCAAAGCTCTGGTTGCCTGAAGAGGCTTCCCCTATATAGGTTAGCTCCTTATTGATGAAGTCTGCTGTCTGAGTAACGAGGGTGTTCGCTTTGGCAGTTTCATTTACTTTATAAAGGAGATCTGCTGTGTAATAACGGTGTAATACAAAGTAGAACAAGTAGTTTCTGTCTGGAATCACCTCAAGAGATTTGTTCATTACTTTTCTGGCTTCTTCCGGTTTGCCTTCTTCAAGCAGCTTTTGCGCCAGGCTATTGAAGCTTTTGATGACTGTGGCGATCATTCTGGTTGACTCAGGATCAAGATAAGTGGCCTTTTTCATATTGCCCCACTTGAATTTGGTCATCATATTATTGTACATCTGCTCTGAATTGAGCCTTTCTGGCTCATCTTGTGCTGCGGAATCCTGCTTAGCTGCTTTTAAGGGCAGCAGGCGATAGGCGAAGCCTTCATTGTAAAGGTATTTTTCCAGACCGATGTAGTTGCTTGAAGGTACTGTAACCGCAAAATAAATAGGCCTCTTCCAGTCGTTGTGAGCGAGAATGTCGATCATCGCCAGTTCTGTTTTGGTGACGTAGCCTTTGTTGTAAGTCCACTGCATCGCCGGCGCTATGCTGTCCCGCATAGACTGGCTCACCGTTTTGGTGCCGATCACCTGGTCAGGATTTATGGTGATTTTGAAATTCTTCGTTGGAAGAATGTTTTCACGGCTGCCATCCTGCATAGGAAGCTTGTCGTTTTCATCATCTGAAGTCAGAACTTCAAAGAGACTTTTCAGCTCCAGTGGTTCAGCCAGATTATAATCATAATAACGTATGACATCCCTTACCCCCTGAACATATTTACTGTCATTCATTGTGATAGGAAGAGGATCAGAATTATTGATCTTATCTTTCATCTGACGGATATACCAGTCTGTGCCAAGCAAGCTCAGATTGACGATCCGCACATCAGGACGAACACCTTCTACTTCCTGCGCATACCACAGCGGATACGTGTCGTTATCTCCATAAGTGAAGAGAATGGCATTCGGCGCACAGGATTCAAGGTAATCTATTGCGAAGTCACGTGTTGTAAATTTAGTTGAGCGGTCATGGTCATTCCACTCTTCTTTTGCCATTAGAACCGGCCCTGCAAGCAAGCAGACCACTGTAGCAATCAGGCCTGCCGACTGTGGAGAGATCTTTTTACGCAGCCAGTCTGTAATGGCAGCTACCCCCATTCCAATCCAGATCGCAAAGGCATAAAATGATCCTGCATATGCGTAGTCACGCTCTCTTGGCTGAAGAGGATTCTGGTTCAGATACAAAACAATAGCCATACCTGTAAAGAAGAACAGTAATCCCACTACACCGGCGTCCTTTTGGCTTCTTGAAAAATGCCATACAGCTCCAAGCAAACCCAATATGAACGGAAGGCAGTACAGGCGATTGTATGCTTCATTTTCCGTAATACTTGGAGGCAAGTTATCCTGTGAAGCTCCCAGATGCCAGGCATCCAGTGGTTTGATCCCTGTTATGAAATTGCCCGAGGTATTGTTTCCATGTCCCTGATCGTCATTTTGCCTTCCGGCAAAGTTCCAGAAGAAATAGCGGGCATACATAAAGCCCGTTTGATAAGAGAATAAAAATCCAAGATTCTGGGCAAAGCTGGGCGATTCGTTCTCGCTCATACGCATCCATTCACGGTAGAATGATACGTGTTGCGGGTCGTCGCTGTACATCCGCGGAAGCAATGTGTTACGGTCGTAGACGGCGTCGTATTTCTTTCCTGCTATTTCGTATTTTTTGTCACCTTTCCTGTAGATATTTCCCCCCTGATTGTAATCAGTTACTTTTGAATCGAAATACTGTCCGTAAAGCAGCGGCCTGTCGCCGTATTGTTCACGGTTCAGATAGCTGAGTAAAGCAAATGCATTGTCGGGGTCGCTGTTATTTAAGGTAGGATTCGCCTTGGCCCTGATGATGATCATGGCAAATGAGCTGTATCCCAGAATAATAAAAGCGGTACAGAGAAGGCCCATATTAAGCATGTACTTCCCTTTCCTGATAGAATAGATAATTCCATATGTTAAACCGCCGATCACCAGCACTGCAAATACAAATACGCCGCTTCCGAAACCTAGTCCGATAGTATTCACAAAGAAGAGATCAAAGTATGCTGCCCACTTTACCAGATACTGGATAATTCCGTACTGTACGATGCCGAGGATTACGATACCTATAAATAAAGAGAGCAGGGTGCCTTTTGCTGTTGGGTTTTTATATCTTCTGAAGTAATACACTAGTGCAATAGCCGGGATTGCCAGAAGGTTAAGAAGGTGTACGCCGATAGAGAGGCCCATAATATAGGCGATAAAAATGATCCATTTATCGGCATGGGGTTCGTCGGCATGTGCATCCCACTTAAGAATAGCCCAGAAGACTACGGCAGTACAAAGTGATGACATGGCGTAAACCTCTGATTCAACAGCTGAGAACCAGAATGTATCTGAGAAGGCATATGCCAGGGCTCCCACAAGACCGGATCCGATTACAGTAATGAGTTTGGCAGCGGATAATTGTTCTCCTGGTTTCCATACGATCTTTTTTACTAGAGCGGTAATGGTCCAGAAAAGGAAAAGGATAGTTGCGCCGCTGGAAAGTGCCGATCCAACGTTCATCCAGAAAGCCACCCGGGTTTGGTCGGATCCTGCCAGAAGAGAGAATACTTTTTGCAACATCAGGAACAGTGGTGCCCCCGGTTGGTGTACAATCTGCAGTTTGTAGGCCGCAGCGATAAATTCTCCGCAATCCCAAAAGCTGGCTGTCGGTTCTGCTGTTAAAATATAGGTGGCAGAAGCGATAACAAAACAAAGCCAGCCAAAGAGGTTATTAAGCTTATTGTAATTCATAAAATATTACTGTTGCAATATGAAGCCCGAAAATAGTGATTAGTATTGAAATAGCAACGCGTAATATCTCTCAATTTGCATTTGAATCATGTTAATATATGTTAAATCTTTTTGATTATCAGGGTGTTGCTTGTCTTGATAGATGGTGCTTTTCTTTGGATAATACCCCTAAGTGCAGGATTGCCCCGGATGTTTTTCCTGTCTTTGTATCCTGCAAGTTATAAAACAACCGGATATAATCGCGGCAAGGGAGGGGGGACATTTTGGTAGCAGAGGAGAGGAAGCGTTCGGGAAAGCTGGCCAACAGCACCGGAACTGGACCGGGGCACGGTCGGGAAGGC
>JBQGEO010000630.1:0-4755 GCA_052039655.1 Pararcticibacter sp. | reverse complement strand
GTTCCGCGCGTTGCAAAAGCTGAATTTACATTTGATTCCCGGAATGTAATTTTTTTAATCAAGCCGTTTTTCAGGGAAGTCAGATCGGCAAAGATAAAAAAGGTAAAGGCCGCCGATATGCCGGCGGATACCCTGGGGATCCTGAACCTTGAAAACCACTCAGTAAAAAAGATAGCTGGAATTAAATCATATCAGCTCCCCGCAAAGGGGGCAGGTTTTCTGGCATGCTTACGATCCGGCGCAACTGATCATGAAAAAAAGACAAGCCCGGGCAAGAACGATTCGTTCACGATAAAAGACGAAGAAACAGGAGAAGAGAAACTGGATAAAAAAGGGTCTAACCTCATTCTGCTCAACCTCGTCAATAATATTCAAAAGGAATTTAACTCTGTAACAGAATATATTTTTAGTAAAGACGGAAGTAAATTAGCTTTTGCTAGTGTGAAAGCTAAATCGGATTCCACCGGTAAAAGCGGTGCTTTTATTTATGATACCAAAAAAGGCCTTTTAAAAAGGATAAGTTCCGGAATGGCCGGGTATAAAAACCTGACATTTGATGAATCCGGACAGCAGTTCGCATTTGTTGCCAGCAACGATATTATCAGGTCTGCATTCAGGTACTACAGCTTATTTTACTACTCTCCCGATAAAGATACTGCGGCTGTCATTGCAGACAGCAAAACACCCGGTATGCCCGAAAAATGGAGCATCAGCAATGAAGGTGATCTTTCGTTTAGTAAAAACAGTAAAGGGCTTTTCTTTGGAACTGCCCCTTTAGGCCTTCTGAAGGATACAACGCTGGTTGATTTCGAAGTAGCAAAAGTTGATATATGGAATTATAAGGACGATTATATCCAGCCCATGCAGCTTAAAAGGCTGGAAAAAGATCAGAACAAAAGCTACCGCGCTATCATTTATCCAGGCGCATCTCACCGGATAATACAGCTTTCTGACGACACAATATCCCAGGTAACTATCTCTGAAAAAGGGAATCCGGATTACGCCCTGGGAATCTCAGACTATGGGCACCGCATAGAGACCCAATGGACAGGCTCCCCGATCCGGGACCTGTATTTAATCTCACTGAAGAATGGAAACAGGAAGAAAATTGCCTCTGATGTCAGGGGAGATGCGCAGCTTTCGCCCTCAGGAAAATTCGTGGTATGGTATGGCAGAAAAGAACAGAACTGGTATGCTTACAATGTTGAGAAAAGCACGCTGACAACACTCAATAAAGGCCTGAAAGAAAAGTTCTGGGACGAAACGAATGATGTCCCCGACGATCCGCAGCCTTATGGAATAGCTGCTTTTACAGAAGGTGATAAGGGTGTGCTGATCTACGACAGGTACGATATCTGGCGGTTCGATCTCGCCGGCGGAAAGCAGATGAATGTCACAAACGGATACGTCAGAAGAAATGATCTCATGCTCAGTTATTTCTCTTTTGAAAAAAGAAAAGACCTGAAAGAAGAAGAGGAAAGGATTGAAGTAGTTAAAGACGGTTCTCTTATCTTCATTGATGCGTTTAATAATGGAAACAAATATGGCGGATGGTACCAAACACAGCTCGGCAAGGCAGCAGATCCGGTCCTGGTCACGATGGGGCCGGTAAGTTATTCCCGGCCGGTGATAGCAGCAAATGCTCAGCATTTTATTTATAAAAAGGAAAATTACTCTCTCTCTCCCGACCTTTACGTGTCTTCTGACTTTCGTAAAGAAAAGAAACTGAGCGCTATTAACCCTCAGCAAAAGAATTTCAACTGGGGGACAGCTGTACTCATTAAATGGACTACACCCGCGGGCCATAAATCAGAAGGTGTTTTGTATAAGCCGGAAGACTTTGACCCCGCTAAAAAATATCCGGTGATCGTCTATTTTTATGAAAAACTGTCAGAACGGATGCATACTTATAATGCCCCGGCTCCCACCCCGTCTAAGCTGAATATCTCTTATTTCGTAAGCAACGGTTACCTGGTGTTCACTCCTGATATCAGTTACGAAACGGGGCATCCCGGGCGATCTGCAGAGGAATACATTAACTCGGGGGTGGAAGAACTAAAGAAGAACGCCTGGGTAGACGGGAGCAGGATCGGTATACAGGGGCAAAGCTGGGGTGGATACCAGGTTGCCCATCTTATCACAAGAACTGATATGTATGCCGCTGCGTGGGCTGGCGCCCCGGTGGTAAATATGACATCTGCTTATGGTGGTATAAGGTGGGAAACGGGGATGAACCGCCAGTTCCAGTATGAAAAAACTCAAAGCCGTATTGGGGCCACATTATGGGAAAAACCGGAATTATATATAGAGAATTCCCCTCTCTTCCATCTTCCGAACGTCAAAACGCCTGTAGCTATTATGGCAAACGACGCAGACGGGGCTGTTCCATGGTACCAGGGAATTGAAATGTTTACGGCTCTGAGGCGCCTGAACAAACCGGTTTGGATGTTGAATTATAATAATGAAGCCCACAACCTGGTGCAGCGTCAGAACAGAAAAGACATCCAGAGAAGGCAGCAGCAGTTCTTCGATCACTTCCTGAAAGGTGCCCCCGCACCGGAGTGGATGGAGAAAGGTGTTCCGGCTACCCAAAAAGGGATTAACTGGGGATTCAGTACATCCACAGAGCATGAATAGCGGCGGCAGATCCCCAGACGAAGAAAGAATTTTGTAGTTTTGCGGAATGTTGAACGAGAATTTAGATCCCGAAGCTGAAAGGTTGAGCCCCGCCGACCGGGAGATTGAAAAAGTACTCCGCCCGCAGGCCTTTGAAGATTTTACAGGCCAGCATAAGATACTCGAAAATCTCAGGGTATTTGTGCAGGCGGCAAAGTTAAGGGGAGAAGCGCTGGATCACGTTCTGCTGCACGGCCCTCCGGGATTGGGTAAAACAACTCTCTCTCATATCATTGCCAATGAAATGGGAGTCGGAATAAAGATCACATCGGGACCCGTGCTTGATAAGCCTGGTGACCTGGCCGGCTTATTAACCAATCTGGAGGCAGGCGACATTTTATTTATCGATGAAATTCACCGCCTGAGTCCCCTCGTCGAGGAATACCTGTACTCGGCAATGGAGGATTTCAAAATTGATATTATGCTGGAGACCGGGCCAAACGCACGTTCGGTTCAGATTTCACTGAATCCGTTTACACTGGTAGGTGCCACTACCCGCTCTGGGCTCCTGACCGCTCCGCTCCGGGCCCGCTTCGGAATTAATTCACGACTGGAGTATTATGATGCTAAACTTCTGACAACTATTGTGTTGCGCTCTTCATCTATCCTCCGTACCCCGATAACCGAAGAGGGAGCTTACGAAATTGCCCGCCGCAGCAGGGGGACACCACGTATAGCAAATGCACTGCTCCGAAGAACGCGGGATTTTGCGCAGATCAAGGGAAACGGAAAAATTGATACTGAGATCGCGAAATATGCTCTGAATGCGCTTAATGTAGATGAACACGGCCTGGACGAGATGGACAATAAAATCCTCTTAACCATTATCGACAAATTTAAAGGAGGCCCCGTAGGTGTAAAAACGATCGCTACGGCCGTGGGAGAAGACGAAGGCACCATTGAAGAGGTCTATGAACCTTTCCTGATACAGGAGGGATTTCTGATGCGCACATCAAGGGGCCGTGAGGTGACAGAATCTGCTTACCGCCATTTGGGTAAGATGAAACCAGGTGCCCCCCCTACTCTGTTCTAAGCAGTCCGGATGCGATGCCGCATTCGGATCTATGAATTACAGCTTAAAAGCACTATCTTTGCAGCCGCAAATGAAGAATGCCCATACCTGCTTCTTCCGCAGAATCATTATTCATTGCAATTTAATTATGAATCGTCATCCCGAAATAGAGAGAAGAAAAACCTTCGCAATTATTAGCCACCCCGATGCGGGTAAAACAACGCTGACAGAAAAATTTCTGCTGTTTGGCGGAGCCATTAATACTGCAGGGGCCGTAAAGCGAAATAAAGCCAACCAAAACACCACCTCCGACTTCATGGAAATTGAAAAGCAGAGAGGAATCTCGGTGGCTACTTCTGTAATGGGATTTGAATACAGGGACAAAAGAGTTAACATCCTCGACACGCCGGGGCACAAAGACTTTGCGGAGGATACTTATCGCACGCTATCTGCTGTCGACAGTGTAATTCTTGTCGTAGACAGCGTGAAAGGGGTTGAGGAGCAAACTGAAAAGCTTATGGAAGTGTGCCGGATGAGAAATACTCCGGTCATCATATTCATCAATAAACTCGACAGAGAAGGAAAAGATCCGTTTGATCTCCTCGATGAACTTGAAACCAAACTTACTATAAGCGTTTGTCCGCAGTCATGGCCAATCGGCCAAGGATATACCTTTAAGGGTGTTTACAACATTTACGATAATCAGTTAAGCCTGTTTGAAGCCGACAAAACCAAGATAAGTGAACCGGTGATCCAGGCTGCCGATCTCCACGATCCGGTTTTGGGACAATATCTGCAGGAAAAACAACTCGACAAATTAAAAGGAGATCTGGAGCTTGTTGAAGGTATCTATGGTAAGCTCGACAAGGAAATGTACCTGGAAGGTCTGCTGGCTCCCGTTTTTTTCGGAAGCGCCATTAATAACTTCGGTATCCGCGAATTACTGGATACGTTCATCGATATCGCCCCCAGTCCTTTTAGCCGCGACGCCGAGCAGCGTACAGTACTCGCAAACGAAAAGGACTTCACCGGCTTTGTGTTTAAGATCCATGCGAACCTTGATCCAA
>JBQGEO010000629.1:0-9620 GCA_052039655.1 Pararcticibacter sp. | reverse complement strand
AGCAGAAGTAACTGATTTTGCAGGACGCTTTGTGAAAGAAGAATACTATTCGGATGAAGAACGGAACCAGCCTGACTTCAAACCGACGGATGTGCTGATCGCCATCAAACTGAAGGAAGAAAACAAAGCTTTTGATGTCAGAAAATATGAGCACAGCTACCCTCATTGCTGGCGTACAGACAAACCGGTTCTCTATTACCCGCTTGATAGCTGGTTTATCAGGACGACAGCCGTGAAGAGCCGCCTCGTAGAACTAAATAAAACGATCAACTGGAAACCGGAAGCTACCGGCACCGGTCGCTTCGGAAATTGGCTGGAAAACCTCGTTGACTGGAATCTTTCCCGTTCGCGCTATTGGGGAACACCGCTTCCTATCTGGCGTACAACAGACGGGGCTGAAGAAATATGTATCGGCTCGGTAGAAGAACTGAAGCAGAAACTACAGGAAACGGCCAGTTCTCCGCATTTAACGGATGAGGAAAAAGAGAAAACCAGTAAGATCCTTGAATCATTCAACCAGTTATCCTTCGATCTGCAGCGCCCGTATGTGGACGATATAATACTGCTGAGTGACAGCGGTAAAAAGATGTACAGGGAACCCGACCTGATAGACGTTTGGTTTGATTCAGGTGCGATGCCTTATGCCCAGTGGCACTATCCTTTCGAAAACAAAGAGAATTTCGAAAAAGCATATCCGGCAGACTTTATAGCAGAAGGTGTCGACCAGACAAGAGGGTGGTTCTTCACACTGCATGCAATTGCGGTCATGCTCAACGATTCTGTTGCATTCAAAAATGTGGTCTCCAATGGCTTGGTGCTCGACAAGAATGGCAATAAGATGTCAAAACGGCTCGGTAACGCAGTCGATCCATTTGAAACCATTCAGAAGTATGGGGCAGATGCGACACGCTGGTATATGATCAGCAATGCGTCTCCATGGGACAACCTTAAATTCAACCTGGAAGGTCTTGATGAAGTACGGCGTAAGTTTTTCGGCACACTTTACAATACGTATGCATTCTTTTCCTTGTATGCCAATATCGATGGATTTAACTATTCAGAGGAAGAAATCGCCATTGAAAAGAGGCCGGAGATTGACAGATGGATCATCTCGCTTCTGAACACATTGTCGAAAGAAGTGGATGGTTTTTATGCTGACTTTGAACCGACAAAAGCTGCCAGGGCTATCCAGGACTTCGTTGACGAGCACCTGAGCAACTGGTATGTAAGGCTTTGCCGCCGCCGGTTCTGGAAAGGAGATTATACAGAAGACAAAATATCTGCCTATCAGACGCTTTATACATGTCTTGATACAATAGCACGTCTGATGTCTCCGATTGCGCCTTTCTTTAGTGAAAGGCTGTTTTTGGATCTGAACAATGCAACAAATAAGGACCGTTCAGAATCTGTGCATCTCACGGACTTCCCTTCCTATCATGAAGACCTCGTTGATAAAGCGCTTGAAGAAAGAATGGCCCTAGCTCAGGATATCTCTTCAATGGTGCTGTCGCTCCGCAAGAAAGTCGGAATTAATGTTCGTCAGCCTCTCAACAAAATTCTCCTGCCGGTGCTCGACAGCCGGTTCCGGGAAAAGGTTGAGCTCGTAAAAGATTTGATACTTTCCGAAACAAATATTAAAAATATCGAATTTATAACCGATACTTCCGGAATTATAAAGAAAAAGGTAAAGCCGAATTTCAAGGCCCTTGGTCCGAAAGCCGGAAAGTATATGAAAGATGTCGCAGCTTTCATTTCGGATATGTCGCAGGATGCTCTTGCCGACTTTGAGGCAAAAGGCTTTGCATCATTTGAGAAAGACGGGTTCGCCCTTGATATTCCTGTTACAGATGCAGAAATTATCGCTGAGGATGTTCCGGGATGGCAGGTTACAAATATTGGCAAACTTACGGTAGCTTTAGATGTTACGCTAACTACTGAATTAAAGCAGGAGGGCATTTCAAGAGAATTGGTTAACAGAATTCAGAACCTTCGGAAAGAACTTGGATTTGAAGTAACAGATAAAATAGAGGTAATTGTATCAGGAAGCCCTGATTTAGAGGCTGCAGCGAAAAATAATTTACCTTATATTAGTGCCGAGATTCTGGCCGACTCTTTCGAATTTAGTTCCGGTCTTCAAACAGGAGAAAAGGTTGAAATAGAAGAACAGGAATTATTAATATCTATTACAAAGGCTTAAAATGGAAAATAACGAAAAAACAAGGTACTCAGACGCAGAACTTCAGGAATTCAAGGATTTGATTCTTGATAAAATGCGTATAGCGAAAGAAGAGCTTGCATCGCTCGCTCAATCATTAAGCAATCCAAATCTCAACGGTACTGATGATACTGCCGGTACATACAAGACGCTGGAAGATGGGTCTGCAACTCTCGAGAAGGAACAGATCAATCAACTTGCTGCACGTCAGAAAAAGTTTATTGAAAACCTGGAAGCTGCGCTCGTCCGGATTGAAAACAAGACTTACGGAATATGCCGCGAAACCGGCAAGCTCATTCCAAAAGAAAGACTAAGAGCGGTACCCCATACCACTTTGAGTATGGAAGCAAAAATGAAGCAGTATTGATGAAAGCTTATACGAAGCCTTTTCTGGCTATCATTCTTATTTTATTAGCAGATCAGGCGCTGAAATTCTGGATTAAACTAAACATGACCCTAGGTCAGGAATACCGGATAATCAGCAACTGGTTCATTATTCATTTTACAGAAAATAACGGAATGGCTTTTGGAATGGAGTTTGGCGGCGAAGCCGGCAAACTCATTCTTACTCTTTTCCGGATTGTGGCTGTCTGTGCTATAGGTTACGGAGTGATCTACCTGGTGAAACACAAGTATCACCGGGGACTGATTCTGAATGTAGCGCTGATCTTCGCCGGAGCTATGGGTAATATCCTCGACTCCACATTCTATGGCCTTATTTTCAGCGAAAGCTCTTACTTCCAGCCTGCGAAACTTTTTCCTCCGGAAGGTGGTTATGCGGGTCTTTTCCATGGGAAAGTAGTGGACATGTTTTATTTCCCGCTTATCCAGGGTAACTTTCCCCAATGGTTTCCCATTTGGGCAGGACAGGAGTTCGTTTTCTTCCGTCCTGTCTTTAATATAGCAGATGCCGCCATATCTGTCGGTGTTATTGCCATACTGATCTTTCAGAAAGCTTACTTCAAAGAAGAGAAAAAAGAAGAAAGCTATCCGCACAGCGAAATTATCGAAGAATAAAAATAACTCCTTTCTATTCAGGGCAATATCTGAATCTGCCGGAATTTACGGGTATTCATGTTACAAAACAGCATGAATACCCGTATGGGCAGATGTGCAAACAAACCGGATCAATGTTTATGGAATTCGGGACAAACATTCATCCATTCAATAAGTTTAACACACACAAAGACTGAATTATGAAGAAGTATCTGATTATTGCTTTATTAAGCATTTTTACATCAACCGCATTTTCTCAGAGCAGCAATGCAGTTGACTATCGCCGTAAAATGGAAGTAACAGGCTCTGCTGAAGCTGAAGTCACTCCCGATATTATCTATGTTGCAGTATCACTGAAAGAGTATTTTAAGGATAATAACACCAAAAAGAAGATCGACATAGACGATCTTGAAAAACAACTTTTGAATGCGGTGCTTGCGGCCGGAATTCCTAAAGAGAACTTTACTGTAAACAACGTTTCTTCGTATACAACCACCATTCAAAAGAAAAAGAATCCCGACTTCCTTGTTTCTAAACAGTATAGACTTAAAGTGAGTGACATGAACAGCTTCAACCAGATCATGGAATCCCTCGATCAGAAAGCCGTTCAGTACACAAGTATCGAAAGCTACGACTATTCAAAGATCCAGGAGTTAAAAAGTGATCTGAAGATCAAAGCGATTCAGGCGGCTAAATATAAAGCGACTTACCTTGCAGCTGCCCTTGACGACAAAGTGGGGGATGCCCTTGAAGTGCAGGAAATAAACAACGAGTATTACCCGCAACCGCTTTACAGGACAGCCAATGTAGCATTTTCAAAAGCGGAAGCAGCAGATGGCGGATCAGCAGAAATTGATTTCAAAAAGATAAAGCTCAATTACCAGATGAGAGTGGTGTTTGAGATAAAGTAATACAAGAAAGAAAAGGTTGCCTGTTATCCCGGCAACCTTTCTCTTTATCGGAATTTGGATAGCAACTGTTCCAGTTCATCCAGATCAAATGGCTTGGCAAGCCAGGCATCAGCTCCCGCTTCAGCAGCCAGTTTCTCAATGTCGTTATTTGCCGAAAAGTAAATAACCGGGATATCCCTGAACTCATCACTGCTTTTAACAGTCCTCGTAGCTATAATCCCCCCCGCATCCGGAATCCAGTTGTCCATCAATATCACGTCCGGACGACATTCTTCAACAATAGATAGTATGTCATTACAGTTGGCACGCGTATGTACGTCCCAGCCCTTCTCATTTAGCAGATACGTCAGAATCTCCAGAATATCTGCATCGTCATCAAAAATCAGTATACGCTTCATTCCGCGATAAAGCTATCATAAATCTATTAATTGTGCAATAACTTAATTATTAATATAATATCCAATCTGGGATTTCCTAATAATCAATCTAAACTAAGCTATTCACTTAGATTTCCTTGTTTACCGGAATGGAAAACCAGAATGTCGAGCCCTCTCCTTCCCGCGATCTTACTCCTACTTCCCCTCCGTGTCTTCTGATAATTTCCGCAGAAATGAACAAACCGAGTCCTAGCCCCGAGAATTTTTGAGAAGACTCCTGAACCCGGAAAAAACGATCGAATACAAAATTCACTTTATCTTCAGGGATCCCGATGCCAAAGTCAGTGACAGACACCTTCACCTGGTTCTTCCCGCTCTCAACCTTCAATTCTATTTCAGCAGCTTCCGGCGAATACTTGACAGCGTTTGAAAGAAAATTGATAACAACCTGCTCCAACCTGTGCTTATCTGCTGTGACCAAAACATCTGCATCGCCTTCCAGTGTAATATGATGCTTCGTATTGGCATTGCTGATCTGATCTATACAATCCTGGATTACCTCACTGAGATTGAACACACTGGTATGAAACTGAAGCTTGCCCGCCTGTATTTTGGTGACATCCAGGAGATCTTCAACAAGAGATGTCAGCTTATCAACCTGCTTATTCGCTTTCTCTATAAAACTCTGGATCTGCACGATCTCCGACTTCTTCATTACCAGCCTCTCAGCAATTTGCAGGGAAGCCTTCATGCTCGTGATCGGGGTTTTCAGCTCATGGCTCGCAATGCTCATAAACTCATCCTTCTTTTGAAGGAGCAAACGGGTCGCCTGCTGTGCAAGTTCCTGATCGGTAATGTCAGTCAGACTACCGATATAGCCCTCAAATTCTTTTCCCGCGATAGGGTTACTTTGAGCAAGCACCCATTTAAAATCGCCGTTCTTTGCCTTTAGTCTGAACTTAGAATGATAGCTCGTACGCTGCTGGAAAGCCAGCTGGAACTTCTTGTGCTCCCGTTCTGCGTCATCAGGATGATAAGCATTCTTCCATCCCAGGTCAATACTCTGATCAAATGTCAGCCCCGTCAGTTTCGTCCATTGCTTGTTGACATAATTACACCGGCCATAGCTATCTATACGCCAGATCATGAACGGCGACTGGTCCGCCAGCTGCCTGAAATAATCTTCGCTCGCCTTTAAAGCCTCGGAGACGGTTTTCTGCTCATGGATATCAGTACTGGTTCCAACCCACATCCTGATACTGCCCGATTCATCCCTTAAAGCAACGGCTCTGCTCAGGTGCCACCGGTACTCACCATCAAAGCGTCTCAGACGCCGTTCCATTTCGAAATCCTGACCAGTCTGAACAGAACGCAGCCAAAGCCACTTATTTTCAGGCCAGTCCTCAGGATGCACTACTTTCGGCCAGCTCCAGCCAAGCAGCTCTTCAATCGTTCTGCCCGAATAGCTCAGCCAAACATCATTCATGTAATCCACATTTCCTTCGGGATTAGCCGTCCAGACCTTTTGAGGCATCGCATTTGCCAGGAACTTGAATCGTTCTTCATTCTTTCTTATTTCCTGCAAAGCCTCATGCTCTTTACGCTCAGCTTCTTTTTGCTGCGTGATGTCCAGCATCGCACCAAGCATCCTGTAAGGCGTACCGTATTCGTCGTGCAGAACAAAGCCGCGGTCAAGAACGACGGCGTAAGTTCCATCTGCCCTTAAATACCTGTATTCACCGCTCCACTGCATTTCGCTGTTATTAATGGCCCGGTACATCCCCTGCTCCACCGACTGACGGTCATCAGGGTGAATTTTATTAAGCCAGAAACTCCTTTCGTCACTCGACTGATTATAGCCAAATGTAGTATAGAAACTATCGCTCCACCAAACGGTGTTATTCACCAGATTCCAGTCCCATATCGCATCATTTGTAGCTTTAGATACCAGCCTGAACCGCTCCTCACTTTCAGAAAGCTCACGCGTACGTTCAGTTACCTTATCTTCAAGGATAAGATTGAGGTTTTTCAGCTTTTCCCTGGCAGCGATCAGTTCATTATAGTTCTTTCGTAGTTTCTGATCCGCAGCCTTCTTTTCAGAGATATCAGTAAAGGTTACGACAAAGCCATCCATCATCTTGACAGCAACAGCTTCATACCATTTATGGCTGTCTTCCACAGAAGGGATTTCGGTGTGAAGAGGCCGGCCGCTTTCAACCACCCCGATGTACCGGTCAAAAAATCCGTTCTGCATGATAAGAGGGATGCTGCTAAGCCGCTTTCCCTCCAATGCGGTAGCTTGAAAAAGCTTTTCGCCCTGGTTATTACAGGTAAGCATCACAAAATCTTCGATCACCCCACTCCTGTCTCTGACCGCTTTAAACACCATAATAGCACTGAGAGTTGAATTAAATACCCCGTTTATGATGCTGTTTAGCCTCGATACAGCAGAAATATCCACAAATGTGATAATCACACCATCCAACCTCTTATCCTGGCGGATATACGGCAGGATCTTTACCAGGCAATGATTGTCATTGTCAAGCACAATTTCGCGCTCTACGTTCTTTCCCCGGGCTAGAACCTGCTGAATATCCTTCAATAGGCTTTCATACTGTATATTAGTAGAGATATGGGAAATAGGTCTCCCGATATCCGATTCAATGAGATTAACGATCCTGACAGCCGCTGAGTTAAATTTCCTGATCCTTTGATTGGAATCAAGAAAGATCTGACCAATATCAGTGCTTCTGAAATAGTTGTCCAGATCGTCGTTCAGGTCAACGAGCTCCTTTATCTTTAACTGATGTTCCGTATTTAAAGTATGCAGCTCTTCATTAAGCGACTGGAGCTCCTCATTGCTCGACTGAAGCTCCTCATTGGCGGAAAGCAGTTCCTCATTACTCGACTGAAGCTCCTCATTGGTGGTTTCCAGTCCCTCTATAGCCAATTGCAGATTAATTCTTGTTTCATTGAGTTCTTCCTCAAGGTCGGCGATATACTCCATGCTATCACCTGACGGAGCGACAGGCAACTCCTCCTTTGGGGATGCCTGACTATATGCATTTTCCCCTAAAACAATCATCGTATAGGGCTTCCCGTCCTGCAACCGCGGAGGTTTCACTGAAATGCTGATAAAAAAATCGCCCTCATTCCCCTTTATCCTGACGCTCTTAAGAAAGACATTCTGTTCTTCCTTCCAGCACTTCCTTAGAGCAGTATTTAATGCGACAGAGAGTTCCGGCGCAACCATCTTGAGAATATTCAGGTTCAGCTTCTTCTCGGGCAATGAAAGAAAACGGTTAAAATTCCCTAATGCTTCCTTAATCTCATAATTCTGGTCAATAAGGAAACAAACGAATCCGAAATCGTCTATTATAGAACTCGCAAACTCGTCGGTAAGTTCCACGGCCTTTTTCTTTTTCGGGTCTTTCACCGGTACAGGCAAGGCCCGTTGAACCAGGCCCCTTCCTTCTAACTGACGATGAAAATCGACAGGCCCGGCTTTATTCTTTCCAACTTTCCTGTAAATCTTCCACTTGCTGTTAATCTCATCTACTCCCTCCCTGATTGGAGATATGGTCTCGCTTGATCCGAGAAAAATATAGCCCCCCAGCTGAACTGAAAAATGAAGAGTGGTCAGTACCTTATTTTGCAGGATGCTATTCATGTAAATAAGCATATTACGGCAGCTCACCAAATCATTTTTAATAAAAGGAGGGTCTTTAATAACATTATGGCGGGCAAATACTATCTGTTTTCTTATCCTGGGGATCACAGAATAACCGCCGGCCTCCTTAATGAAATAGGATTGTAATACCTCTTTCTTTATGTCTTTCTCTATCGCAAACGGATATATATTCTTCCCTGCAAATTCAATACTGCTTTCGTCAATATCAGTAGCAAATATCTTTACTTCAAGATCTCTTTTATATTGCTTTAAATATTGATCTATAAGGATCGCGAGGGAATATGCCTCTTCGCCCGTGCTGCAGGCACAAATCCAGACCTTAAGCCAGTCTCCATCTTCCTTACCATTGACAAGAGCCGGCAGCACCTCCGAGTACAGGCAGTCAAATGCTTGTTCATCCCGGAAAAAGCGGGTCACTCCGATTAAAAAATCTTTTCCAAGTTTCCTGACCTCATCGTCATCATTCCTAAGTTGTTCCACGTACTGTTCCAGCTGCTTCACTCCCCTCTGCCCCATTCTTTTCCCGATCCTCCGGAGGATGGTAGGGGTCTTATAGTACTGGAAGTCATAACCTTTACTTCTGTATATGAGGGTAAAGATCTCATCCAGAAGCTTATCGTCACCAGATCCGTTTTGCAAAAGGTGTACCGGCGTTTCCTTTATGTAATTGTAAATTTCTTCCGGCATCATTTCAGGGGGAAGGATAAGATCCGCATTACCAGATGTGATAGCACTGTTCAGCATCCCATCAAATTTCGCCGTTACCGGATCCTGAACTATCACCATCCCGCCATGAGACTTTATAGTCTCAATTCCTCTGGTACCGTCCGTGCCTGTTCCCGAAAGTATCACTGCTATTGCCTTATCACGCTTATCCTTCGCCAAAGAATGAAGAAATGTATCGATTGCTGTATTTGGAGCCTTCTCCTGAACCTTATCCTCCAGCAGAAGCTTGCCCCGGCTTATCGTCATTAACTTTCTATTCGGAATAACATACACACATTCCTTTTGAAGCGACATTTCATGCTCAGCTTCAAACACTTTCATATGTGTATGTTTAGATAAGAGCTCTACAAGAAGACTTTTGTAATCGGGAGAGAGATGCTGTATAATGACAAAAGAGAGACTCGAGTTCTCCGGAATATTATCAAAGAATTTATGAATTGCCTCAAAACCACCGGCAGAAGCCCCGATAGCCACCACATAATGCTTTAGCCTGGCTTCTGCCATCTCCGTAAAACTCATTCTCTCCTTTATTTCCATTCGCCGGCGTTTTGATTTTTAATCTCTATCAAAGGGTTTTAGCAGAATATTCAAATATAAAACTTCTTAAGTTCTCTGCAACTTCAACCTCCTCTTCCTTCCATGCCTCCGCGGTTTGCTTTACCACTTCCTGCCAGCTCCCGAACGAACTTCTCGGATGATATTTC
>JBQGEO010000628.1:0-3224 GCA_052039655.1 Pararcticibacter sp. | reverse complement strand
ATCCCGAATCTCTTCTTGGCAGCATCAGACCAGGAAAGCCCTGAAACCGGTTCCTTTTCGCCACCCGGAATCAATACCAGGGTGCTGTTACCTTTTTCTGAGCTGATAAGTTCCACTGTTGTATTTTGAGATGCATTCCAGCTCTTTGGCACCATAAATCCCACTATCAGTTTGGTGGTATAAGGCGGATCTGTATTGGCAATACGCGGCTCAGTTCCGCAATTCAATGTAAAGGTAGCTATCTGGTTTGCATTTACTTCGGAAGGGACCTCTATCGTCAGGGGGGTTAATCCGCAATTTGCAAGAAATACCACGAGGAACAAGCCCGCAACGCCTAAAACGAGCTTTATATTTTTAAGTAATTTCTTCATATGTGATTCTTAATCTTGAACTCTCTCAAAAACGTACCTGTATTTATTGGTCTCACAGCCAGGACTAAAGCTCATACTTAACTGTGCTTTTCCTTTTTTTACAGGCATTTGCAGTGGCACCTTGCTCTCAGAAGCTCCGCCTGAGGGCTTGAGCAGCAGATAAAAGGGATATTGAGGGTCATCTAAATTAAAAGTACCCGGGCTGTTGACCACAAAAGGAAGCTTGTCAACAAAAGAGTAAGAGTAATCCTCTTTCAGAATAAAACGGAATGTGCTTAAATCAACCCTCTGAGATAAATCTTCCTCATTTCTTGTTACCTGTACCACTCTCCAGGTACCGGTTATATCTTTCATAGATTCCACCGTTGCACTCGTCATTTCCTTGCTGCATCCGGCCAACGCGGAAATCAGAACTGACAGAGCCAAACAGGCCTTCAAAGTAATTCTGAACTGTTTCATTGGAATAATTTGTTTTTTTAATGACAATGAAGTTATCGCAGGCCTGTTCTATTGAGGCCTAGCCCTCCGCACATGATAAATTCATCGCTTTATTGGTTTAATTAGAGGTTCACTAGTATCCCGGATTCTGCAGCAGCTGCGATGACTTAGAAACTTCAGAAAGCGGAATCGGCCATAAATACATTCGTTTATCAAATACATGTTTACGGACATTGATGGTACGATAGGTTGTACCGGTCGCCATTTTAGTAGGTTCTGTACCATGCATTTGCTTATTTTCCGTCACCTCCGCTATTTTCCATCTCCGTACATCAAAAAAACGGTGGCCTTCAAAAGCAAGCTCCAGCCTTCTCTCATTCTGAATAACTGCGCGCATACCGCTGGTACTGAGCCCCGCAGGCAAAGCGAAGGGGTTCAGGCCTGCCCTTTTTCGAATCTCTTCTACTGCGTTATAAATTTCAGCATCCGGAGCCGGAAGCCTTTCGTTCCTTGCTTCAGCGAAATTCAGTAAAATCTCTGCATACCTGATCAATGGAAAACAGCGGTTTGTATTGGTATTAAACCAGTCAGAAACAACATCCCTGTTCAACATTTTATTTGTGTAGAACCCTGTAGGCGTACCTTTGTAAATGGCATCCTGCCCGGAAGTAACCCTGCCCGGATCAGTGGCGTCTATATAGATATTTACCGGGAACTTCGTGATCTCCGGCCGGCGGACGACCAATGTCTGATCACGGATAAAGGTGTTATTAAACCTCGGGTCGCGGTTATTATAAGGATGCGACTCATCATATCCCGAGGCCGGGTCTGTTATCGGAAGACCGTTACTCATTCCAAAAGCCTCAGCCAGATCAAGGTACGGATAGGCGGCCGGATTACTCACACCACGGGTGGGGGGCTGCCAAAATCCCTCCAGCTCACGGTTGGGTCCCTGCATTCGTGCAAAGATGAGTTCGGAACTCTTCCTCTGTGTAAAAACCTGGTAAAAGCCATAACCCGGCTCTGTCGTATTATCGGTCAAAAGGCTGTATTGAGTACTGTTTATTATTTCCAGCGCTGCGTCTTCAGCCAGTTTCCAGCGGTTTGGGTCGGCAGAAGGATAGCCTGTTAAGAGTCGCAACTCAGTGCGATCTGAAATTTGTCCGCCATTAAATAAAGGACTGGCAGCATACAGCAGAACCCGCGATTTCAAGCCCTTACAGGCAGCCTTATTTACCCGTCCATAGTTCTCTGCTACCTGTACCCAGTCAAGATCTCCGGCTACTGCATCACACTCTCCAACGATATAATTTATACATTCTTCAAATGTATTCCTCACTTTGGGAATATCGTCAGTGGCATTGTACACACTATCTCCCATCAGCGGGACACCTCCATAGTGTTCAAGTAGAATGAAATAATACCAGGCTCTCAGGAAGCGGGCTTCGGCTTTTGTACGTATTTTGAGTTTATTGGAGAACTTCGCCAGAGGCAGGTTCCTGAGAAAAATATTAACCCTGCGAATACTGGTGTAGCTGATACGCCAGGCATCATCCGTAACAATAGCCGGATTTACCGTACCCGATGCAAATTGTATGTAGGTATTTACAGAACCAGATAAGGCGCCTTCTGCCTCATCAGAAGCTGCGTCCAGCCCCCCTCCATTCAACTCGATTCCATTCAGACCTTTTGTCTTAAATCTGTTTGGAGCAACACTGAACCCTATATCCGAGTAAATGCCGTTCAGGAAGTTCATCGTATAGGCGCTGTCGGCAAAAACAGTTTTTTCATCCAGGTCCGTAGACTTCGTTTTCCCTAAAAAACTTTCCTTTTTACAGGACACGAAGATCACAGAAAACAGGATCAAAGAAATAAACGATAATACTTTGTCCATAATTAGTGAGAAAATTGATTAGTTAATATTTTACCAGAGATTACTTCAAAGTCTTATTTTACTTGCTGATAATCTGCCATGAATTGGGCATTTTTATCATTCACGAAAACCTTGATCTGTGTAGTAATAATCTATCACTAAATTATTTAATAAAACCGATTTAGCAAACCAAAAATGCAGTTTTATAAAAAATACATTTATCATTCAGAATGAATGATATTTATAAAACAAAAGCACCAGATGAATGAATTATTATTCACTATACCCTATTTTAATTGAAATTTCGAAAAATATCAGAATGTGATATCTACAGAATAATCCGGGTCAGACAAAAGCATTTCCTCCCGCCGAAAGCAGAATTGCAAAATCGATTTACCAAATAATGAAAATCAGATATGAACCGAATCTTTCTAAGATTTATTTCAGCAAAATCCCCCCCCGGTACGCACAAAAAAAGCCGGACACTTCAAGTTAGTTATCCAGCGGCTCAGGACGCTTTATGACGAGACTGCTTTATACTT
>JBQGEO010000627.1:0-8516 GCA_052039655.1 Pararcticibacter sp. | reverse complement strand
TTACCTGACTTCCATTATCTTTATCACCACACTATTTCTTCCAGACCTCACTGCAGGATTGACTCCTATTTTCATCAAAAAATCGCCCGTGCAGATGTTGTCTGCACCTAAAGCAGACCTTGTTCCGGGGTAAAGGTTGATTTCTTCCAGCCGGTATTTCTTTGAAGGATCCAGCCCCTTCAACCTGATCGGCCCAGAGCTTCCAGCTCCGTAACGATTATTAACAAGATAATTAAAAATCACCCCGTCCGATTTGGCTTTATCCAGGTAAAGAACAGATGCGACGTCATCATTTAACGGATGAGTCAAACGGTATTGGTCGCCTTGCCAGATGATATCTTTAATAGAATCGTACGTTTTTACTGCTTGCTGGCAGAAGGCCAGGTCTTTAGGCTCCAGCTTGCTTATGACTATATCAAAACCAAGCTTACCCATCATGGCCACATCCGTTCGAAACTTGATGGGCTGCTTCCCCCAGTCAGTCACGTGGTTTACTGATGCAATGGCTGGAAAGAAATACGAATATTCCCACTGCATAAATATTCTTTCGAGCGGATCAGTATTATCACTCGGCCAATACTCGGTAAAATACTGTAAGGCTCCATAATCAACTCTTCCACCGCCGCCCGAGCACAACATCATGGGAATCGAAGGATATTTAGATCTTATTCTTTGAAGGACTTGATACAAGCCTCTCACGTACTCAATATAAAAATGCAACTGATTATTAAGATAAGAGGAATAAGCATTATAAATCACCGCATTACAGTCCCATTTTATATAAGCCAGTTCCGGATTTTTACTCATCAGTCCGTCGACCACTCCGAATACGAAGTCCTGTACTTTCGGATTGCTCAGATCCAGCACTAACTGGTTCCTGAAATAATGTTCCTCTCTCGAGGGCTGCCTGATCACCCAATCCGGATGTTTTTCATACAATTCGCTCTTGGGATTCACCATCTCGGGCTCAATCCATATTCCAAATTTCACTTCGTTTGCTTTGGCCTCCTTTATCAGATAAGAGATCCCATTGGGAAGCTTCTGTTTGTTTTCCTGCCAGTCTCCAAGCCCGGTGTGGTCATCGTTCCGCGGATACTTATTTGCAAACCAGCCATCATCAAGGAGAAATAAATCGACCCCCAATTTCTTCGTATCCTTTAATAATCCGGCAAGTTTGCTCTCATTAAAATCAAAATAGGTAGCCTCCCAGTTATTTAATAATGTTAAGCGGGTGCCTTTCCCGTTTACCAATTTATAGTTTCGCGCCCAGTCGTGTAAGTTTCTGCTGGCGAGCCCTTTCCCTTTATTAGAAAGAGTATAAAGAAATACAGGCGTGCTGAAGTCTTCGTTGGGCTTTAGGGTATAAGCCGAGGCAAAATTATTGATTCCGGAGATGATGCGAAGATTATCCTGATGATCGACCTCGAGATCGACCCTGAAGTTTCCCGTCCAGGAAAGTGAAGCAAACAGAACCGTCCCCTCATCTTCGGAAGCAGGCGTGTTCATTGAGATCATGAAAAGCGGAGGTTGAAATAAATTCGCCCGTGTTCCGAGCTTTGAGTCGAGAACTTTAATCCCATGCGTGAGACGACTTTCTTCCGGCTGCATTTCTCTCGCCCAGTCTCCGTGATACTGCCTTAACCAATATGCTGAACCCTTCAACCGAAGGTTAGCAGAAGCAAATTTTGAAAGTGTAATACTTTTGCGTTCTTTATGCCTGATACTGCACCATTGCTCTATCACATCTTCGTTTGAATAAGCCTTATAATATAAAGTCACCCAAAACGGGTATGCGGGATCTTTTAAGACGATAGTCGTTAAAGACACATTTTCATCGATTTTCTCCTGCTTATGGCTTTCATATAAAAGATGGAGACTGTTGTTACCATCGGCGTGCGTTACACTGATTGCAGGCTCCACCAGGTTTCGTGTACCCGACGTTGTATAAGCAGATGACAGCATATCTGAGTAATCCTCAGCAGGGCGGTATGACCGAGTAATGTATTTATACTCTTCCTCATCCGTCAATTTCTCGCCGAAATAAGTGATATTAAGGTCTCCGCGCTGTCCTGCCTCTAATATGAGGGCATTCGATTTAGTGTAAACCGGAATAACCGCTTTCTGCGGGTAAACGGGTAGAAACGCACAGATACCTAAAACAGTCAGAACAGCAGCAATTTGCTTAAAAAGTCTCTTTGGGATAATTGACATCATCATATAATATGGGTTCTCATTTTATAAGGAAAGCTCACGGACCAGAAAACGAACTTCTTCTTCATCAGCGATGTAAACGTTTCCATAGTCGCTTACCTTTGCATTGATATACTTTAAAGGGTTGGGCGCTATTTTTCTCGCCGATGCGTGAAATTCTGTCGCTCCGGTTTCTTTTCTCAATTGCGCGATGTTGGATGACTTAAGCCCTGCCCCCGGCATAATGGAAATACGCGTACCTGCCTGGGTGACCAATTTGGCTATTAATGACGCTCCCTGCGCTGCTGAAGCCTGCTGCCCTGAGGTGAGTATTCTCTCACAACCGCAGGAAATTACATCTTCCAGCGCCTGAAAAGGATCGGGAGTACCATCGAAAACCCGGTTGCAGGTTACACCCATTGGCCCGGCCCATTCCACCACCCGCTTGAGCCATTCCGTATCAATATCTGCGTTGATGGTGGCAGCACCGACACTGATGCCGTTGCAGCCTAAATGTTTACATGCTTCAATATCCTTCCGGATAATTTCGTACTCATCCCGGTCGTAGAAGTAGTTTCCCGACCGAGGCCTCAGGATGGGATAAAGAAGTATCGAAATTTTTTCGCGAGCCTGCCGTATCGTTCCGTAACTCGGCGTTGTCCCACCTTCAACCGGATTATCACAAAGTTCAACCCTTACAGCCCCGGCACGTTCAGCGATCATACAGGATTGAATGTTGAAGGCACACACTTCGAGAGTAGCTTTATCTGACATAGAATTCAAAAATAGTTTCACTAAAGAAAGTTTCTCCCGGACGGAGCACCGTTGAGGGAAAATGAGGGTGATTGGGAGAATCGGGGAATGCCTGCGTTTCCAGGGCCACAGCTCCATGTTTTTCATACGGCTTACCCTGGCTTCCTTTAAGTGTACCATTCCACCAGTTAGCTGTATAAAGTTGCATCCCCGGCTGGTCGGTATAAACTTTCAATCCGCGGCCGGAAAGTTCGTCATACAAGTCTGCGGCAGGCGCGGGACTTTTCTTATCCTTTCTGATAACGAAATTATGATCATACCCCCTATCGATTTCTATCGTTAGAATGTCTTCTCCGAGCCGCTTTGGCGTCCGAAAATCCAGCGGTGTATCCGTGACAGGTGCAAGCGTTCCATCAGGCACGTTATTTTCGTTTTTCATCGTATAGTAGTCGGCGAAAATTTGAGCAAGGTGGTTAACAATGGTCGGTTCCCGGAATCCGCTGAGATTAAAGTAAGAATGATTCGTGAGGCTGAGGACAGTTGGCTTGCCGGCACTGGCTTCATACTGCAGATGCAAACGGTTGTCAGTACCGAGGCTGTAGCGAACTTTCACTTTCAGGCTGCCCGGAAATCCGCCCTCTCCGTCCGGACTGAAACAGCTCAATTCTACGCCCGCATCTTCGTCGGTCCGGAACAGGGTTTCAGTCTGCCAGACCTTCCTGTTGAAGCCGCTGAATCCGCCATGTAAATGATTGACACCGTCATTGACGTCAAGGGTGTATTGAATACCGTCAAGGGTAAAATTCCCGAAAGCTATCCGGTTTGCATAGCGGCCCACTACGCAGCCAAGATACGGATGATCACCCAGATAATCGTTCAGATTACTAAACCCAGCTACAATGTTATCCCTTTTCCCTGATCGACCGGCCATGTGTACGCTTACGATGGTTGCTCCGTAATTGCTTAGTTCTATATCCATCTGACCGTTACTCAGTCTGAAAAAATGAACTTCGCAGTCATCCGTTATTCCCCACGGTTCTGATGTTACCCTGCATTGCTTTTTCATAACGAATCAGTGGCCTGTCATTACCTGTTCAAGTTGTTCGAGCGTGCGTCCCTTGGTTTCGCGCACTTTTGCTTTAACAAAGAAGAAACCAAGCAGGCAGATCCCGGCATATAAATAGAAGGGCCCGTACGTGCCGAGTCTTTCCGCTAATATGGGGAATGTAAACACCAGGACAAAATAGGCTGCCCATAGTGCGACTATTGCCACGGAGGAGGCAAGTCCTCTTACACGGTTGGGGAAGATTTCAGATATCAGCACCCAGGTTACCGGTGCGAGAGAAGTTGCGTATATCGCAATAGCTAGCAACACAAAAACGGAGATCAGCGCCGGGTTTAACTGCTGCCGCAGCGCAAAGGCCAGCAGGATATACAAAACGGAAAGACCGATAGAACCTGCCAGCATTAAGGGCCTTCGTCCCAGGCGGTCCACCTGCCACATGGCAACTATTGTAAATACAAGATTTACAAGCCCTATTGCTACAGTTTCCAGCAGCTGGCGATCCAGGTCTGCACCCACAGACGCAAAAATCCTGGAGGTATAGTTGAACACGATATTAATTCCGCATAATTGCTGAAAAACAGCGAGTCCGATACCTATCACGACCGCCGGCAATACTGCAGAGTTAAAGAGCATTTGCCAGGAAGTCTTCGTAACACCTTTTAAAGAGTTTTCGATATCTTTAAATACTGTATCCGCGTAAGCGCTGTTCCCGATCTTACCAAGAATCTTCGCTGCCTCCGCTTCGCGGTTCACCTTAATAAGCCATCGCGGGCTTTCGGGCAGCCAGAGAACGCCCAGAAAGAACAGGACAGAGGGAACGGCTCCTAAACCAAACATCCATCTCCAGGCATCGGGGCCATTGTCGGAAAGAGAATAGTTGACGAGATTGGTAACCAAAATCCCTGTTACGATTGTGAACTGGTTAATGGCAACATTACGCCCTCTGACCGATGCTGGAGATATTTCAGCGATATACATGGGGCTTAGCATAGAAGCCATGCCCACCCCGACACCGGCAGCAAAACGCATACAAATAAATAAATTAAGTCCCGGAGACAAAGCCATACCAAGAGATGAGAATGCGAAAATTAAAGCTGCCAGCATCAGGCCCGGCCTTCTTCCAAACTTTTCTGCCATACTCCCGGCAACCATACAACCAGCAATGCAGCCAAGTGCCAGTGAGCCCGTCAAGAACCCCTCGCCGGCCGCTGAGAGGCCAAATTGCACTTTCAGGAACGGTAATGCACCTGAGATCACCGCAAAATCAAAGCCGAATAAATAGCCTCCGAGGGCCGAAACAAAGGATATCGTTATAATATATCCACTGTTGAAACTGGATGAATTTGTACTCATGAATTAGAAATATTGGTATTATCTACCGGTCAATATAAAGTGAAGCAGCAGGAAAAAAAGCCGGATAGAATATACTAATATCCCGGATTATTAGGTGCAAGATTTGCGTTAATATCAATTTCCCTTTGCGGCACCGGCCAAAGTTCATGCTTTCCTTTCACCACATTCAGACCAGCCTGCGGATTCCAGGACTTAACCCTGTCGTAGTAAGTTCCGGTCCGGGTGAGGTCGAATCTTCTTTCTCCTTCAAAACACAACTCCCATGCCCGCTCCAGCAACATGTGATCCCGGAATTGCTGTTGCGTTAACTGCGGAAGATCATCGAGTCCTGCCCGGTGCCTCACCAGATCAATATACTGATAGGCCTTGCTATCGTTAAGTTCGTTCAGAACTTCGGCATACATCAACAGAACATCGGCGTACCGGATTATATAATGATCGATTCCTGAACCCTGTGAATTGTCATTAGGACTTTTCTCCCTGAACTTTTTCACATGCGGTTTGGCAAAGACAATGGGCCCTGTTGCGCTGTTGTTTATATCGGCATACTCGTCGGGGAGGTCAGCTGTCGAGGCCCAATAAGTAAATTTATAGCGCTTGTCCCGCGTCTTATCGTAAGAGCTAAGGAAGGCATCAGTAGGGAGTTCGTTACTCCAGCCACCGCCTCTTGTTAAGCCGGTACGCGAATCATAATACAACTCAATGGGTGAAAAATCGGTATGTACCTGGCTTCCCTGGCCGAATGTTCCCCTGGTGAAGTTAACTGTCCATACGCTTTCTTTACCGGGTATATTGGCATCAGCAAATGCCTGGCTATATTCGTCGAAGAGACCGTACTGGGCGCCATATTTCTTATCCTCGACAAACTCTTTCAGGATGGTACGGGCGTCCTGCCATTTTTCAGCTTTCCGCAAGGGATAGCCAGCCATGGTCATATATACCCGGGCGAGCATAGCGGCACATGCGCCGGAAGTAATACGTCCGCGATCTTTGGTATCTGCCCATTGATTGGGTAAATTATCTTTGCCAAATTGCAGATCTGATATTATTTGGTCGTACACTTTCTCCGGCTCAGTACGCGTCATACTATTCAGCACCTTTACGTCGGAAACAGGCTCAAGAATCAGAGGTACCGCGCCAAAAATCCGTATTCCGTCAAAATATATGTGGGCCCTCCAGGCTCTTGCCTGTGCTTCGATCTGATTTTTCACCTGGTCGTTAGCCGGCACATCAGGGAGCGCCTTCAGCAGGAAATTGATATCTTTTATATGCCTGTACATATAATCCCAGAAATACCAGGGCATATCAGATGACGAATTGAAGTCGTTCCTCAAAAAGCTTGGCTGATTGTGAAAAGCATGCCCGTTTGCAGGGGTAAGATAGCCGATATCTGTCGCCCAGCCGAACCAGCAGGGCGCACCCCACATATTGGAATAACGGTCCTGCGGAGTCCGGTAGACCGCATTCAGTCCCATTTGCAGGTCCTGCTCGGTTTTGTAAAAGTTTGCCGGGGTAAGAAATGTTTTCGGATCTTCTTCCAGGAAATCCTTATTGCAGGATTGGAAAGCCAAAATGAAAAAGATCGATATAGCGTAGTGAAGTGATTTCATGTTAACCTGATTTAATGATAAACTGATCAAAAATTAAGGTTTAGCCCGATAATGAATGACCTGGTGATTGGATAGGGAGCAGACCGGGCCGTATTGCCATAGTCGCTGTCTTCCGGATCCATCCCTGAATAGTTTGTGATCGTTACGGGGTTTATGGCGGATGCATATACCCTCAAACCTGCACCTTTTATGCTGCGCATAACACTCCCGGGCAATGTATAGCCCAACGTAATGCTTCTGAACTTAATAAAGTCCGCTTCTTCAAGAAACTCAGTTGAGGCCATGGTTGAGCGGTTTGAATAACCAAGGGCAGCACGCGGATACTTGCCGGAAGGGTTTTCAGGTGTCCATCTTTCCAGAATTTCTCTACGGTGATTATCATAGCCATCACCGGCCAGAAGCTTGTAATTTAAACCATTGTATACAGATCTTCCCTTTTCGAACGTTATAAACACATTGAGATCAAATCCCTTAAATGTGACATCATTAGTTAAAGAGCCGTAATAGTCGGGGGTAAGATTGCCATGAAATGCCCTGTCGTTATTGTTAATCTTCTTATCACCATCCAGGTCGCGGTAACGTACGTCTCCGGGCTTAGCACCATACTCTGCGGCCTCCGCTCTGTCTGCTTCCTGCCAGATGCCGATCTTCTCAATCATATATCTCGCACCAATTCCTATAGGTTCACCCACCCAATGGGTTGTACCGATTTTTAAAGTACCGTCTCCCAGAGAAGTAAGCTTGTTGCTGTTTGCAGCGAGATTTAAGGCAGCATTCCATTTTAACTGCTTGTCTATTACCGTTCCCTTCAGTGCCAGCTCGACGCCCTGGTTTTTTAAGTTCCCCAGGTTTGCCCAGCCGGTTTGGAAACCTGAAACTGCAAGTACCGGAAGCTGCCGGATGAGGTCGGACGTATTTTTCACATAGTAGTCAAATGAAATGTTTAGTCGCCGGTTGAGGAGACCAGCGTCAAGACCGATATCAAACTGTTTTGTTGTTTCCCATTTGAGGTTATCATACGACAGCTGACTGGGATAGTAACCAGAGGCTTCGGTTCCGTCCCAGTTGAAAGAAGCAGGAGAAAGCCGGGCCTGCGTAGAATATACACCAAGTGCATTGGCGTTTCCCGCCAGGCCATAACTGGTTCTGATCTTAAGCTCATCAAAAACATTGAGGTCGCGAATAAAACTTTCCTCAGAGGTCTTCCACGCCGCGGCGATACTAGGGAATACTCCCCATTTATTATTGGAACCGAAACGGGAAGAGCCGTCAGCCCTGACATTACCAGTGACGATATATTTATCGTTAAGTGTATAATTGATCCTTCCTATATAAGAGGTCATACTCCACTTCTGCAAATCAGAGGAGGGTTTGCGGGCCTGACCGGTAGAAGCTCCCAGATTCCAGGTTTCATATATATCAAAGGGGAAACCGGAAGCAGAAGCGATGAGAGATTCCCACCGGTTTTGTTGCACAGAAAAGCCACCAAGAGCCTCCAGACGGTGAATATCATTGAACGTCTTATTAAAAGATATTGTTGTTTC
>JBQGEO010000626.1:0-6375 GCA_052039655.1 Pararcticibacter sp. | reverse complement strand
AAAATGATGAGGGGTGTCCGCAGGTTTGGTCCGGGCACTTACAATAACTGTTGCACCTGCTTCTGCTAACCTGGTGGCAATTGCTTTACCGATACCTTTTGTACCACCTGTTACAAGTGCCCTTTTTCCTTTGAGATCTTTTAATTCCATGCTTTTGTAATTTGATATTTTGAAACAAGTGTTTCAAAATGAGTTAAAAAAATTTATTTAGTTAATTGCTTAATAAAGTATTCAGCCATGCGCTTGATTTTAACCGGGTCTTTGTGCAGAATGTAAGATTCATACCAGCCCGTCCAGGTGCTGTTAAAATAGTCGGCCAGCAGAGCGGGATCTTCATCATTGCGTATCTCGCCTTCATCCATTGCTTTTTTGATCAGGTCGTGTAAGAACTGATAGGAACGCTGGTCGTCGGCTACCAAAATTTGTTTTACGCGTTCATCATTGGTTGCCACCTCGAATGCACATTTGACGGCCATACAGCTGTCTTCACCTTTAATGATAATATCAACCGCTTCGTGAATGTAATCCACTAAAATGGCTAAAGGCGGTCTGTTGCCCGCCAGGCGTTTGTCCCAGTCCTGCTTCCTGATGTCGGTGTAATGCTGCACGCATCTCACAAAAAGTTCCTGTTTATCACCGATGGTGTTGTACAAACTGCTGCTGTTGATCTGCATGGCATCGGTCAGATCACGTAGCGACGTTGCATTATAGCCTTTCTTCCAAAAAACTTCCATTGCTTTCTGTATCGCTACTGTTTCGTTGAATTCTACATTTCTGGCCATGACGATACAAAAGTACGCAAATCTGAAACAAGTGTTTCAGATTTAAGTCATTTTCATTGAGGCGGTCATTTACAAACAGTAGCCGGATTCGTTTAGAAGGCAACCGGTTTCAGATCAAAAAATGGGGGGTGATCAGCGCTAATACCCAGTAAAGTCTGAGGCTGAATAGAACGTTACCATTTACCTGATAGCTGTTTGTAGGATCTGAGTTTTTATTAAAGAGTTTTAAGCCTTAGTACTTACATTTGCAATGTGAAGGATTGCCGTTTCGACCTCTTCAGTCTGATTCTGTTCATTTCTTTATGTCTGGTCCTGGGATCTATGACAACGAAGGAAGAAATTGAGAAAGTTTACGCGGACGATTATGATACATACGTGCTTCCTCATTTTTCTTCGCAGGGGAGTGGCCTTTTCTTTCTGCCCTTTAGCGGGGGGGATACATGGCGTGCAGAACGTCCCGGATCTTTTTACTATCATGCCAAGCATCAGTGCCGGGATTTTATTTCACCTCTTTTAAAGACACCTGTTTTTATTTTGCATTGCACTTACCTGATTTAGTCGTCAGATCTTCATGTACTCATCAACAGTATGGAAGCTGATTTTAATGGGATGCCGATCAACTGTATACTAGTTTAGTATATCAGGAAGTATTAATTTATAGGTGCTATATATGTCAAAAATAAATCTTCATGTATTCAAAAACTTCTTCTCTTCGCAATCAGCGGGAGGAGTCCTTCTGATCTTTTGCGTTATTATCAGTTTAGTAATTGCGAATAGTCCCCTGGGCGGAGGCTTCGACGAACTGCTGAAAACTGAAATCGGGACAAATTTTTCGGGCGTTACCCTGCGTTACCCGGTTCTTCTCTGGGTAAACGATGGTCTGATGGCTATATTCTTTTTATTGGTGGGGCTTGAGATAAAAAGAGAGCTGGTTGAAGGTGAACTTTCGTCTTTCCGGCAGGCAGCTCTTCCTGTTTTTGCAGCAATCGGCGGTATGGCTGTGCCCGCCCTGATCTTTGCGCTCTTTAATAACAATACGGAAACGGCTAACGGATGGGGGATCCCGATGGCCACTGATATCGCTTTTGCAATTGCGATTCTATCGCTCCTGGGCGATAAGGTTCCAACAGGACTGAAAGTGTTTTTAACAGCCCTGGCCATAGTGGACGACCTGGGTGCCATACTGGTGATCGCCCTTTTCTACTCGGCGGAACTTCATTTAACTTACCTCCTGTACGCCGGGGCAATACTGCTCCTGCTTGTTATTTTTAATCGCTTAAACCTTTCGCATCCGCTGTTCTATGTGATACCGGGATTGTTTATCTGGTATTTTATTCATCATTCTGGCATACATGCAACCATAGCCGGGGTGTTGACGGCATTTACACTTCCAACTACTGCAGACGATAAAGAATCTCCTCTGGAGAAATTGGAACACTGGCTGACCAGACCTGTGAACTTTTTGATTATGCCTCTGTTTGCCCTTGCTAATACTAATATCCATCTCGATATTTCTATGGTTGGCGGAATTTTTAGCAATATGGGTTTAGGAATTCTGTTGGGTCTGTTCCTGGGTAAACCTGTCGGGATTTTCATCATGTCGTGGGTGGCTGTTAAATCAGGGATCGGAGGGTTACCCGAGCAAACAAAATGGAAACAGCTGGCGGCGGCTGGCGTACTTGGGGGCATTGGGTTTACCATGTCGATATTTATCGCGATGTTGTCGTATTCTGATCATAGTCTCCAGGTTGAGGCCAAGTTCGTAATTCTTATAACTTCTGTCCTGGCCGGAATCGTTGGCTATTCCTGGCTGAAACGGATTAAGTTTAACTGAAGGTGTTCACATGAAGAGAAAAAGAAGCTTTTAATCTCCCCCTGACAGTGCTGACGAAGATGACGTCGTTATTCGAATTTTAACAGGAAGCCATGCATCGGCAAACGGAAATAGTAATTCAGGGAGTAGCCTTGCTTGATACAGATCTGCTTGAGAATTGCCAGGCCCAAACCCACACCATCTGACTTCGGGTCTTTGTAGAATCTTTCAAATATTTGGTTTTCAGGTAATTCATTCTTGTTTCCTGTGTTTTCAAAATAGAGCTCGCCTTCTTTTAGTGTTATATGGATTTCTCCGCCGTTTCTGTTGTGTCTTATTGCGTTACTGAACAGGTTGTTCAATAAAATATCGAACTGGTATTTGTTGCTCAAAACTGTCGTATCATCAAGATTGCATGTTACCTGAATATGTCGCTGTGAAATGAGTTCCTGGAAATTATTTACTTTTTGCCTGATCAATTCAGCCGGACGAAGCTGTTCTTTTTCGCCTAGCAGATCATGATCAATTTTTACCAGTAATAACAACGATTGGTTGATTTTATTCAGCCGGTTGGTGGCCTTATAAAGGTCGAGCAGTGCTTTGCTGTCATTTTCTGCCAGCGTTCCCGACTGTAGCAGGGTGTCGAGCTTTGAATTAATGATCGCTATCGGAGTCATCATTTCATGAGAGGCATTTTCCGTAAAGAGTTTGATCTCCTTAAAATCGTCTTGTATCTGTGTTGTCATTTGCTTTAGTGCTTCATCCAGTTGTCTGAATTCGTGTATATCTGTTTTTACGGATTTGTAACCTCCTTTTTTGATATTGAAGCTTTTAATTTGTTTTAAGGTCTGGTAAAATGGCGACCATAGTTTTAAAAGCAGGTAACGATTAAATAAGGCCATCAGTCCAAATAATATAACTACAGGAATAATTATAGCTAAAAAGACAATCTGCATCTGTCTGGATTGAGTGGCCTTTGAATTCAGGATCAGCACGTGAAATGGTTTGTTGTCTAGTAAGAGATCGGCCTTCAGGTAACGTGCAGATTCTTTTTGTTCTTTTCTTGGATTGTAGAACGTGGTATCACCGGATACCAGTACCGCAGAGGTTTCTTTTGCCTGTTTATACTCAATGACAAGGTCAAGGTCTTCCGGCGGTGCGGGGAAAATGTTTTTGACATGCAGATAGTCTTTCACCTCCATCAGCTCCTCACGTAAATTCTCATCAATCTTGCTGTTAAGCGTATAGTTGAGGGCGTTATAAAATAGTATTCCCACAGAGAGGAGCCCGATCAGCAGTACGACCAGTAAAACCCTGTTATATTTCGAAAATAGGTTCATATATCTGCAAACCGGTAACCTACGCCATAAACAGAATGAAAATAATCTTTAGCACCGGCATCCGATAGTTTCTTGCGGATGTTTTTAATATGTGTATAAATGAAATCAAAGCTGTCGGCCATATCCGCGTCGTCTCCCCAAAGGTGCTCAGCGGCTGCACTTTTGGATATGGCTTTTCCTTTGTTATATATGAAGTAAAGCAGCAGGTCGTATTCTTTCCTGGTAAAGTGAATTTCCTGCATGTTTACTGTTATGGTCTTTGCTCCCGGATCAACCTCAATTTCGTTAAAGGTGAATATATTGGAATGCTGATTGTTTTTACGCCTGATGATGGCAGCAATCCGGGCATTTAACTCTGAAAGATGGAAGGGCTTCATCAGATAATCGTCTGCACCTAGATTTAAACCTGTTATGCGGTCGTCGAGGGCATTGCGGGCTGAAATAATTATCACGCCTTCGGTCTTTTGTAATGATTTCAGATGTTTTAACAATGTCAGGCCATCACCGTCGGGGAGCATCAGGTCTAATAATATACAGTCGTAGCTATAGAGGGAAATTTTCTGATAGGCCGCATCGTAGGTCGTGGCAGTTTCGCATAAATAGCCTTCAGACGTGAGGTAATCCCTTATAGCTGAGGATAAATCAAGCTCGTCTTCTATGATCAGGATCTTCATTTTCGAAAATTACAAAGAAATATTGAAGATAATCTGTCGAAGTAGAGAACGCTCTAATTGACAACACCGGAGCCTTGCCGGTGCAATCGGGAGCCCGTACTATCGGTATGGCACCCAGCAGGGCAGCCGCTATATTGCGCCATACGGGCAGCAACACCCAATTGTATCATATTAAACGGGTGTAATTTAATTCGCAATATCCAGTATTCGGCATTGAAGTGCGAAAAAATTATTAGCTTACGTGCTTAATTATGGGGCGCTATCATTCATGTACCGATTTGGAGTTGTTTTGTCTGATAAAAGCTGATGATCGGAGTGCTTTTGCAGAATTATATGGACGTTATCATATAGATATGGTTCGTTTTCTGTGTAAATTTCTGAAGTCTTCTAATTTGTCTGAGGATATTTGTCAAAATGTGTTTCTGAAATGCTGGGAGGGGCGTAGTGAGTTGCCTGAAAATATTGCTCCGGCATCGTGGCTTTACACGGTTGCTAAAAGCCGTGCGCTTGATTTTTTACGGAGAGTTTCTGTAGAGCAAGCCGCTGCCAGCATGATCCTGAACGAATACCCCAATGGCCGGAACCTGCCGGAAGAGAACCAGTTTACGCGTGATTACCTTGCTTTTATAGAGAAAATACTCGACACCATGCCGGAGCGCACGCGGGAAGTGTTCAAGCTGTGCCGGCAGCAATATCTTACCTATGAAGAAGCCGCTGTCCAATTAGGAATTACACATCATACTGTGAAAAAGCACATGGGATATTCTATGCGGATTTTAAAAAGGGCTGCGGACAAGGAACTTGGCATCGATCTTAAAATATTGCTGGCAGCCTTAATGCTTACCCTGCATTGATAATTCTACCGCCTTAATAAATTCTTTTCAAAAAATTAATATTTCTTTCATCATGCGTACCCGGTGATGTGCCCTTGTTCGTAATGCAGTCTGAAAACAACATATAAATGCAGGAACAAGACGAAAAGGCGAAGAGAACACTCATTGAGCGTTATATCGAAGGTACCGCCAGTGAAAGTGAACTGATGGTGTTTTTTGACTTAATGGGCAGGCAGGAGATTGAAAGACTTGTCTCGGAGTATATGGATAAGGAAGTGGAGCTAATGCTCGCGCGGCAGCGCCCAGTCCCTGTGTCTCCTGTCCGCAGATATGCTGCCATCGCCGCCGTTATTCTGATTACTTTGTCGGCGGGTGTGTTCTTTTTAGTCCGAAGTGACCCTGATAAACAGGTGATAGACAGGCGTCCTGCTTTGAGCCAGGGCACTCTGACTTTGGCCAATGGCCGGAAGATCATCCTCAATAAGGCCTTGAATGGGAAGATAGCGGATCAAAACGGAATGGTGATATCGGTTGATGATCAGCGTCAGATAACTTTTTCGGGCAAGGTAACTGATCAGAATGCTAATTTGTTTAATTCGGTAGCCACAGCCCGTGGAGAGAAATTAGCATACCCGGTAGTCCTGGCAGATGGTACTAAAGTTTGGCTCAATGCAGCTTCATCGATTACATTTCCGGTCGCCTTTAATGGTAAAAAGCGTATTGTAAAATTAACAGGAGAGGCATATTTTGATGTAGCTCATGATGAGTCCAGGCAATTTGAAGTGGAAACGCGCGACCAGATTATCAAAGATATAGGCACTTCCTTTAATATAAATGCGTATGAAGATGAGCCCGCTATGCATACCACGCTCATCAGCGGCTCTGCAAGTGTAAATGATATCGTCATTAAACCAGGCCAGCAAGCTGTGGGTG
>JBQGEO010000625.1:0-2751 GCA_052039655.1 Pararcticibacter sp. | reverse complement strand
GATGGAGATAGCGGGCAGTTACAACTTTTATAGTTACCGTTATTCCAATATTGCTCCTGTTGCTTCCGGTCCGTACCGAAGAGCGTTTGATGACGAGTTGATGCCGCGTATTGCCTTTTCTTATCTTCTGCACCCTGATGCAGCCATCAGGGTATCTGCAAGCAGGGGTTATTCCCCCCCGACCATTGCCGAGGTCAGGGCATCCGACAATGTGATCAATACCAGCCTGGATGCCGAATCCGGATGGCAATATGAAGCCGGGATACGATTGTCGCTGTTCCATAACCGGGTTTATTGGGATGGGGTAGTTTTTAATTTCAACCTTGATGATGCGATTATAAGACGCCTGAGCCAGTCGGGAAATGAGTTTTTTCAGAAAGCGGGAGGGATCCGGCAAAACGGGTTCGAATCACAATTCCTGGCCTGGCTGATCCCACCCCGGGAAACCGGTTTTTTCAGGGCGCTTCGTTTTTCGAACAGTTATACCTTAAGTGCTTTTTACTTCCGTGACTACATAAGCGGAGAAGATAACTTCTCGGGAAACAAGTTGACCGGAGTACCCCGCCATATGGTCGTTACCTCGACGAATTTCCGGTTTCCGGCAGGCTTAAGCCTTAACAGTCAGTATAGTTACTCATCCCGCGCACCATTAAACGATGCGGGAACAGTTTATTCAAAGGAATATCATCTGGTACAATTAAAAGCAGAATGGAGTCAAAAAAGAGTGAAAAATGCTTTTTTCTCTGCATTTTTGGGGCTGGATAATATCTTAAGCCAAAACTATAGCCTTGGGAATGATTTGAACGCTTTTGGCGGACGGTACTTTAACCCGGCACCTGTTGCAAACTTTTTTGCCGGTATTAATGTCAATTTTTAAAGTAATTTCCTGAAGGAAATCAGCATATTAACTTTGTAAAGAATAATCAAATAAATAGGAATTTTATCTTTACATTTAATTATGTATTTATGGAGGCTTTTTTTCAAATAAATACCTAAACCAATTATGGAGCCGGTAGAGACAAACAAAACTGTCTGGGAAACTTTGATTGGTGGATTGCCCGACAAGTTATACAAAATAAGTTTAGAGGGGACATGCGTTCCGGTTCAGCCAGGAACAAATCTCCTGACCTCGGTTGCCGGAGAAGACACCTATAAAAGTTTATCAGATTTTTTTGATGCTGAAATTGCATCTTCGATGGTCAGCTATGCTGCTAAAGCTATCACAACCGGATTGCCTGAAATATTTGAGTATCAGGTTGAAGGTGATCAAGGAAATTTTCATTACTACGAAGCCAGGTTTGTTAAACATACCGATTATGAAGTCCTTGCAATAGTAAGAGACATCAGCAATTCCGTCAGAAAAATACAGGACATAGAAGCTCAGAAGGCGTTGTACGAAGATATCATTGATCATGTCAATATGGATATTGCCGTTCTGGACGACCGGAGCAGGTATGTGGTGATCAATCGTTCGGCATTGAACAGTCCGCATCTCAGGAAGTGGATCATAGGAAAGGATGATGCTGAATACAGCCAGATGAAAGGCAACGATCCTGAAATAGCTGAAGCGAGAATGAAAATGTATGATCTCGCAGATCAAATACAAGAGCCTGTTGAATGGATCGAGGAAATAGCAGATACAAACGGGAGCAAAAGGATCTTCGTCCGCACTGTAACTCCCTTCAGCAGTGGTTCAGGTAGTTATAAGCTTGGCTATGGGGTAGATGTAACAGCACTGAGGGTGGTGCAGGATCAGTTAAAACGTAGAGAGCATCTCCTTGCTTTCAGCCATAAATTAGCCCGGATAGGATATTGGGTATATTATCCGGAAGATTCCAGGCAGGAGTGGAGTGACGGAATTTATGATATTTTTGATCTTCCAAAAGAAATCAGGGGCCCCTCTCTTGAGAAGTTCTATAGTGTGATCCACCCCGAGGATCTTGAAAAAGTAAAAAGAAGCCGGGAAGATCAGTTAAAAAAGTTCACATCCTGGTCGCTGGAATATCGCATCTTAACAGGTAAGGGCACGGTGAAATATATCAAAGAAGAATCGTCTTCGGCAACTGCAGAACAGGAATACATTTTCGGAGTTATCCAGGATATGACCGAAATTAAACAGCATATACTGGAACGGGAGGAGTTACTCCGTGAGATTAACAATAAGTATACCGACCTTATGCAGTTTAATTATATCGTATCTCATAATCTCCGTTCTCCCGTCGCCAATATTCTTGGCATGTCATCTTTATTCAGCATGGAGCTTGCTGAAGACGAGCGTAAACAGATTTTTCAGTATATTTCAGAGTCGGCCGAATCTATTGATGCGGTCATTAAAGACTTGAACCGTATTTTGTCGGTAAAGTCTGTTTTAAACGAAAAGAAGGAATCCGTATGTCTTTCGACGATAATAGATAAAGTTGCTAATGATCTTTTCTGGCCGATTAAGGAATCGGGAGCGGAGATTACCATGCAGATTGCAACAGAAGCAGATGCCATTTTCAGTATAAAAGGATACATTCACAGTGTTTTTCATAACCTTATCTCCAATGCATTGAAATACAAGTCGGATCTGCGAGTCCCTGAAATCCGGATAACAGCTGAAAAAGACGGGGAATATTGTCTGATACGGGTATCTGATAATGGAATCGGGATCGACCTGGAAAAATATGGTAGTCAGATATTCGGTTTGTACAAGCGGTTTACTATGGGGCCTGAAGGCCGGGGACTGGGGCTTCACATGACTAAGGCACA
>JBQGEO010000624.1:0-3332 GCA_052039655.1 Pararcticibacter sp. | reverse complement strand
CGTACGGCTGAATTCCTGTGGCAGGAAGGACATACAGCACATGCTACATCTGAAGAGGCAATCGAAGAGGCAGAAAAAATGCTTCACGTATATGCGGATTTTGCGGAGAACTGGCTGGCTGTGCCGGTTGTGAGGGGAGTTAAAACTCCAAACGAACGCTTTGCGGGAGCTATTGAAACGTATTGTATTGAAGCATTGATGCAGGATGGAAAAGCCTTGCAGGCTGGTACATCTCACTTCCTCGGACAGAACTTCGCGAAGGCATTTGACGTAAAGTTCACAAGCAAGGAAGGAAAACTTGATCACGTCTGGGCAACCTCATGGGGCGTTTCGACCCGCCTTATGGGAGCACTTATCATGGCGCATTCTGATGATCAGGGCCTGGTACTTCCTCCGAAACTTGCTCCTATACAAGTGGTCATTGTTCCTATTTATAAAAGCGCTGAAGAACTTAACCGGATTTCAGAAGTGGCTGATGCCCTGGTAAAGGAGCTGAAGGCTATGAACATTTCGGTGAAATTCGACGACCGCGACACACAGCGTCCGGGCTTTAAATTTGCTGAGTATGAATTGAAAGGAGTTCCGGTAAGGGTGGCAATGGGAGCAAGGGACCTCGAAAACGGAACGGCAGAAATTGCACGCCGGGATACCCGCGAAAAGCAAACCGTGAACCAGGAAGGCCTCGCTTCTTACATTGAGAACCTGCTTGGCGAGATCCAGGAGAATATTTACCAGAAAGCACTGAAGTTCAGGAACGATAGTATCACCAAAGCAGATACTTACGAAGATTTTAAAAAAATACTGGATGAAAAAGGTGGCTTCGTTTCGGCTCACTGGGACGGCACTCCTGAAACAGAGCAAAGGATTAAGGAAGAAACCAAAGCTACTATACGTTGTATCCCGCTGGATAACGCGCTGGAGGATGGGGTTTGTATCCTGACAGGACAGCCATCAAAACAAAGGGTATTGTTTGCACGGGCTTATTAAGTTGTAAGTTTTAAGTAGTAAGTTTTAAGTGGTAGGTTGTAAGTGGTAAGTAGTAGGTTGTAAGTGGTTAGTTTTAAGAGAAGGCGCGCGGAGAGAAAGTGAAAGGTCAAGTAATTTACAGAGGATGAGAGGCTGATGGATTTAAACGCCTTAGACAGACAGCTGAACTACATAGCTGATAACTTATATCTTATATCTGATATCTGATATCTGATATCTGATAGCTGACTGCTGACTGCTGATAGCTGACTGCTGATAGCCAACTGCTAACATCCAATAACTGCGGTCTGACCTCAACAGCGGTCAGACCGCAAAAACATTTTTCCGGTTTAATTGCTTTTGCATATACTCTATGGACGAAAGCAAGAAAAAAAAAAACATCTGACAAGGATCTTAAGAAATTTACGGAGAAAGTATGGATAACCCTGGGCATAATCGCACTGCTGGTTATCCTTATTTTTATATTGAAGGCAGCATTCAACGTACTGTTAATGATATTTGCCGGTTCGCTGATCGCCACTTATTTTCACGGACTGGCGGACGTCATCGAACGTCGTACAAAATGGCGCAGGAGATGGAATCTCCTGCTGTCCTTAAGTCTTACCTTTATTACAGCAGGGCTGCTGTTCTGGTTCCTGGGAGCCAAGATATCGGGGCAGATAGGAGAGATGTCGAAAGATCTGCCCGAATTGGTAAAAGGGGCAGAGGAAAAACTGAAACATAGTTCGCTGGGAAGAAAGATCCTTACCTATATTTCCAGCAACAGCAGCCAAAAGCTGATGACTTCATTCCAGCAGATCTTCCGCACCAGTTTTGGCGTAGTGGGCGACTTCTATATTACGATGTTCATTGGGATATTTTTTACCGCAAATCCTTCTATTTATAAAGAAGGATTCATCAAGCTAATACCGTCACCAGGCAAGGCTGATGCAAGAAGGGTTTTCGAAAGGATCAGCTATACACTGAAGGGCTGGCTGAAAGGGATGCTGATTGCCATGCTATTCATTAGCATCCTGACTGTGATTGGTTTAACTATTCTTGGGATCCCTATGGGGCTTGCCCTTGCTGTCATGGCCGGCCTTCTTAATTTTATTCCGAATTTCGGTCCTCTGATAGCTATGATACCGGCCGTTCTGGTCAGCCTTACCGTAAGTGTCAATACGGCCCTCATTGTGGCCGGACTGTATCTCCTGATCCAGGCAGTTGAAAGCAATATTGTTACTCCGATGGTCCAGAACGCCATGATCCAGATCCCCCCGGCTATGATCATTATCAGTCAGGTACTCTTCGGGACCCTCACAGGGGGATTAGGAATCATACTGGCAACTCCTCTGCTAGCCGTCATTATTGTGATAGTAGACGAATTGTATGTAAAGAAGCAGCAGCCGGAAACAACAGCACAGACATAACTTATTGACAGGGGCGGGGCAGTTGTAATATTGAAAGCCCCGCGCAGCCCTGACCAGCCCAAAGCAACAGGGAGTAACGTAATTCGACGGTAATAATACAGCAAGTACCTCCAGGTGTCGGCCAGTATTTCTATTTTTGCCTGACTAAAGGTATAAACTATGAAATTTGCAACCAAAGTAATACATGCAGGTCAGGAGCCTGATCCATCCACTGGTGCGATCATGACTCCGATCTACCAAACCTCCACTTACTGGCAGAAATCACCCGGCGACCATCAGGGATTTGAATATTCGAGAGGCACAAATCCTACGCGTAAAGCCCTGGAATCATGCCTGGCAGCTCTTGAGAACCGCAGGTATGGCCTGGCGTTTTCAAGTGGAATGGCTGCTACCGACGCAGTGATGAAACTGCTGAAGCCCGGAGATGAAGTGATCACAGGCACCGATCTTTACGGAGGAACCTATCGCATGTTTACGAAGATATTTGCAGACTATGGCATTGTATTTCATTTCGCTGATCTGTCTGACCCACAGAATATCAAGCAATATATAAACGAAAAGACCAAGTTAATCTGGATCGAAACGCCGACAAATCCAACGATGCAGATCGTTGACATTGCGGCTGTGTCTGCAATTGCGAAGGAACATCAGATCATTTTGACGGTTGATAATACCTTTGCATCTCCCTATTTGCAGAATCCGGGCGACCTGGGCGCTGATATTGTGATGCACTCCGCCACCAAATACCTTGGAGGTCATTCGGATGTGGTAATGGGAGCCCTGATGCTCGACGATGAAGAGTTATACAAAAAGCTCTGGTTTATCTATAATTCGTGCGGCGCAACACCAGGGCCGATGGACAGTTTCCTGGTATTAAGAGGCATTAAAACCCTGCATTTACGCATGAAAGCCCATTGCGAAAATGGCAGGAAGGTC
>JBQGEO010000623.1:0-5905 GCA_052039655.1 Pararcticibacter sp. | reverse complement strand
TTTTGAATATCAGGTAATGAGTCTTTAAAAATGCACTCAAAGCAACAACCGATTGGTTTGTTCCCGAATTATAAGGAATCGGATAGATCGATATGGCATTGTGCCCCATGGTGACAGTCATATTGGTAGAAGGGGTGATTCCCGTTGCCCCGGTAATCCCTGTAACAATGAAATAATTCATGGGAGCGAATCCCCCTGTTCCAATATTGTACTGGACAGAAAACGGATCACGGATGCGATACACGGTCGGATCAGCCCAGCTCCAGAACCTCCACGGGGTGGTAAGGCTCGTTCCTGTATTCAGGTATTCAAGCTTCATCTCCCCTACGATACTGTTAACATTTGCCTTGAAGCTGTCAGAGGTCCAGTCGAAAACAACCGGAGACTCGGCCCAGGTCCAGCTTGCCGGTCTTTTAAACATTTTATAAATGACGCCTCCTTCAGGGGCGTACACCCTGCCGCTCCGGTATCCCCTGATTGCAAGTGTGTCAGAAGAAACACTGACAACATTGTAAATGTGATCTGTGATATCAGAAGCCTGTACTCCCACTCTGTACAATGTCGACATGATCGAACCTGTGGTAAAGGTTAGCTGGGGAGAACCAGTGCCGTTGGCTACACGAAAGAAGGCATCAGTAGATGCTGTAATTCCATAAACCGTGGTGACATTGACTTTATTGGTGGTCGTGTCGAACTTCAGGACAATTGGCGTGTAGACATCCTGGCTCAATGACGTCTTAACCATCATAACCCAGCCTGTCGGAGAAGATGCAAGCATTCTTCTGAATTCCCGGGACACATTATCAAGCCGGTCCGGATTCTCATCGATATAAGCATTCGTTATATTATCCTTCTCGCAAGCGGCAAACGCCGCAACCAGTATTCCTGCAATTAGAAATCTTATTATATTTTTCATAAAACCACGCTCAGATTAATAGTTTACTTTATATACTACAGAATCCAAAACAACATGAAGCTTGTGCAGATTCATCCCCATATCCAGATATTTCTGATGCACCATCTTATATTTAGTTTCCAGAGCGGCGCTCTGGCTGGTTGTGATCAGCTCCTTGATGCGGGTCTCCGGAAATTTTGCCATGTACTCGACATTCGTTGCGAAATCCTCTTCAGGGGCATAACCTCCATAGCCATACCAGAATCCGTCGCGCTGAGCCTGAGCTTCAGAAACTGAAGCATATCCGGGTATACCATAATACCGGCCCTGGGAAACCCTGTCAAAAAGATAACCTCTTCCATATTTATGATCAATTTGATGAGCGTGTTCATGATAAAGCGTGACAATGTGATTCCATAACCACGACTTGCTCGTAGAGAACGCGTTTACGCCTCCCATACCCAGCCGGTAGAACTGGGCATTTAAACCCGCTCCTGCTGCGGTGGAAGTCGTTGTTGGATCATTGAAATGGATATATCCCCCTGCCAGGATGAATTCAATAGGCGTTTCTTTTGCAAAAAACTCCGGGAAGTTCTCTTTTAACGGTTTCAGCCAGAGCTTCTCCAGTACAAGCCTGGTATATGGCAGAGCTTTGTCATATTGCGGGGGCATGAAAAATGTGTTTCCCGCAACGATGCGCGGGGTATATTCATAGATGATTTCGACACCGTAAACCCTCCTGATAGAATCACACAGGTAGTCAAGTTCATTCCATTGGGATTTAGGTTTTATTTCACGTTTTGAGAAGAAATCTATATTCTCATTAACTTCTCCAAGAGGATAATTATCTGTTTTGCAGGCAGTCAGCAAAACAACGACTGCAAGTATACCGAATATCTTTTTCATACTTAAACTATCTGGGATTTAACTGACTATCAAGCAATGGATTACCTATTCTCGCCTGAATAGGTATTTGAATTGCGGTTCTTTTATCGTTTGGCTCAAGGACAGCATCAGGATTCCTCGACGTACGAACTTTTCTATGTTCCACACGGATACCCAGCCTTTTAATATCGTACCACCTGAATCCCTGGCCTATCAGCTCTAACTTCCTTTCTTTCAGAACTGCTTCCAGGGCCGCTTCCACGGTCGCGGGAGTGGGTAAAGCCCTGTAGTTAGCAGCTGTAAACCTTTCTTTCCGAATAGCTTCAATATCTGCCATCGCCTTCGTGATATCAGGATTTGCTTTTCGAAGATTCGCTTCTGCCCTGCTTAGCAACACCTCCTCCATGGTGAAACAATCATATCTTGCCTGCGCTGCATTCGGGTTATTTGGCTGATTAGCATATTTCACAACAAGAGCCACACTATCGATGACTGTTCCGCCGGCGCTGAAATGCCCCCTCCTGAAATCACTGGTCGGAGTGGTATAGAAAATGTCGTGAGCAATGTAAAAACCACCTAAGCGGTATCCGATAGGACGGCAAAGGAACAGATTCGTCTGGCTGACCAGCAATAAGTTAGGATGGATACTTGGATTCATAATCTCCTGAGCCCAGAATTGTTCGGTAGTAGTAGTTCTCCTCGTATTGTCTTCGCTCATTTTCCTGACAACCATTCCTTTGTCGGCGACAACCATATCAGCATATCTCACAGCTTCCTCCCATTTACCCTTGTATAAGTTTACACGAGTAAACAAAGCATATATACTGGCAAACGAAAACCGGTAAGGTGTACGTGGAATATATGTCGCGCCCTGTTGCATAAGAGACAGGCCTTCGGCGAGGTCCTTGTCAATCTGATCGTACACTTCCTTAACTGTTGCTCTGTTATATAATGAGCGGTTATCCTTTGGCACCTCGGTAATCAGGGGTACCCCAAGGTTGGTGGCGTTTGAGGCCTCATTATAATGCAGGGAAAAAAGGTTGATCAAATGAAAGTAATTGTAAGCCCTTAAGATCAGGGCCTCTCCCAGAATCGCTTTTTTCCTGGCTTCGTTACCTGAGGCTGAAGCGATTTCTTCGATCACTGTATTTGCTTCATAAATTTTTCTGTAATAATGAGAATAAGCATGCGTCGGTGTGGCAACTGTTATTGCATCCGAAAACTCATCTTCCCACATATATATAGGCAAATAAGTCGCGGCATTACTTGCCTGCATGGTTGAAGCGTAATGATGAAAATTGTCTGTCATTATCTCCGTAAAGATGTCCGCCCTGACGGGATAGGCATTTGCAACAACCATGTCCAGATCATCCAGATTATTTAATTCTATACGGTTGTCGTAGGGTGCCTCAAGGAAATCTTTACATGAACTAAATGACCAGGCAATTAAAGCCAGGGTTATAATATTAAAAATCTTTTTCATCTGAATCTGCTTAAAATCCTAAGGTAAAACGCATTGTATATGATCTCGGGTTCGGTAATGATGTTCCTCCATTGACATAAAGGTCAGGGTCAACCCCTCTTAACTTTCCGCTCGCCCAATAATAGACGTTATTAGCAGAGAACATGATCCGTGCATTTTTAACGGAAGACAGGCTTTTATTAATAATCTTCCCAAGATCATAGCTTAACAGAATTTCACTTATTCTTAAGTTGCTGGCATTTGCTATACGGAAATCACTCCTGTTATATGCTACTTCATCAATATTACTTATCGTATTGAGGTACACACGCTGAATAGTGCTTACCAGCCCCGGAATATTTGTATGATTTTCATCCCCGAGAGTCTGCCACCTAAAGTTCAAGTCGCCCGATTTCGATCCGGAATCGTCATAATTCCTGGCTGCCAGAGGTCGCAAAAACACTTTATGTCCGTATGCATATGTCAGAAAAGCGCGCAGTTCAAACCCTTTATACTGAAAAGAATTTGATATTGATCCTGTTCCCAGGGGTTGTCTGCTGCCGATGTAACTCACCAGCGACCTGTTTCGCTCCGCTGCAACAATTCCGTTTGTCAGCCCGTTCTCACCATAAAACATCGGTCTGCCCTCACTATTGAGCGTTGCAAAATTAAAACCAAAGAGCCCCTCCAGCGGGTAGCCTTCCAGCGGATAGCCCAGAGGGTTGGTCACCTGGCTCAGCAAAGACGACTGGAGTTCACCAAATACCAGGCGGTTCTTAACGTAACCGTATATAAGGCTGAGATCCCAGTTAAAATCTTTCTTGTTCAGGAGGTTTTTAATTCCAAGAGTTACGTCGACACCCTTGTTGGTCATATCACCAAAATTGATCCTCTTCGAAGCAAACCCTTCTTCAACTGCAATGTTGAAAGGAATGACAAGGTCCTTGTTTTTCCGGGAATAATACTCTGCTGCCAGTGTAACCCTTTTAAATAAGCCCAGATCAAACCCCAGGTTCGTGGTATAGTCCTTCTCCCAGTTTAGCTGATACAGTTCAGGCGATAATACATTTATTCCTTTTGAGCTGTTGGCGGCATCCAGGCGAACCAGATTTATAACATTCGCATTTAGCATTGGAGAGGTTTCAAAACTGTTGCCACGCAGTGCATAACTTCCCCGCAACTTAAGGAAATCTACATTTTGCATAAACCCTATGCTTTTGAAAAACGACTCTCTGTCCAAATTCCAGGCTAAGCCAACTCCATAGTTTGGTAAAAACTTCGAACGGGTCATGCGCCCGAACATATTACTTCCATCAACACGTCCGCTCAGGTCCAGATTGTATTTATCTTTAAATGTATATTGGATGTTTGAGTAAAAACCAGCCTGCCGTCTCCTTTGAAAATTTTCGATATAAGTCCGGTCGTCCATATTGACAGCCCGGATCATGGCCAAACGCGAGGGCGCGATTATCCTGCCACCATAATATAAATACCCGGTAGCTTTAGAGTATTCCCTTTCAACAAAGGTCTCTTCCACTTCCGCCCCGGCCAGGACATTAATACGATGCTGATCAAAATCTCCGTTAAAGGACAGTTGGTTTCTTACACTCCAGAACGACTGCCAGGTATTCCACACATTCAGAAACCCTCCTTCAGGCAAGATCGACTCGCGATAGCCGTTGGGATTATTAGGATCAAGGTAAAGCAGTGAATTCTGATTTCTCAAAACATCATTGTAATCAACCCTGTATGCATTAGCCATGTTCGATCTTTCCGTCACTGTGTGATTTATACGGCTTACATTTTTACGGATTGCGAACGTCCCGTCGTACCTGAAATTCTTAAAGATCTGGTAAGAAGGTCTAAGCATTAGTCTTACTTCCTGCGCCTTAATTTCATTGAAATTTTCATTTAGCTCTTCCATGATATTGAACGGAGCCAGATTCTCCGTGTAATATTTATAAGAGCCGTCTTCGTTGTAGGGATACATTGCCCTGCTCGTATTCATCGCATACAGGAACGGGTTTATCTCGAAACTTCTGGTTACTTCAAAATAGTTGGTGCTACTTAGTTCCGACGATTCATTTGTTCCAGGCGTTTTCTGATTACGCATGCTGTAGTTCAGATTGACATCAAGGTTCAGCTTGGAAGTCAGGTTAAAAACAGTACGCAAGTCAGTAGTATACCTTTCTGCTCCAAAGCCTACTGCCTGGCCGTCATCATTTGCATAGCTGCCTGAAACATAGTAGGTGTGCTTATCACCGCCTCCTGAAAAAGAAATGCTGTGCTCCTGCAACAGGTTATTACGGAAAAGGACGTCAAACCAGTTCGTATTGGCTTTTAAAGACCGGTTCAATTCGGCATATGCGTCATCAAGCGTATAATTGCGCATTGCAAGTTCTTTATATGTCTCCGTAAAGGCACCAGTATAATTGGGCCAGTTAGCATTCGACAAATAGCCCCTGTCGTACATCTCCTTATACAACTGCATCTCCTGTGCCGAATTCATGAGGTTAAACTGTGCGATATTGGGTTTTACACCTACAGAAAACGCGGTACTCAGATTTACATTTTTTGAGTTGAAAGCTCCTCTCTTCGTGGTAATAGAAATTACTCCGTTGGCAGCCCGCGTACCATATAATGCTGTTGCGGCACCATCTTTC
>JBQGEO010000622.1:0-11287 GCA_052039655.1 Pararcticibacter sp. | reverse complement strand
GAAGCGGACGGTATGCCTGCTTGTAGTATTCATTGCCCATCACGCTGAGAGCCCCGTGTGTACTTCCGTGGTAGGCTTGGTGGCAGGAAATGATCTTGCTTCTTCCGGTAAACCGTTTTGCCAGTTTTATCGCGCCTTCGGTAGCTTCGGCCCCTGAATTTACAAAATACACGGAGTCAAGGCCTGTGGGCAGTACTGAAACAAGTTTCTCTGCAAAGAGTACCTGGGGAGCCTGCACATATTCGCCATAAACAGCCACGTGCATATATCGGTCAACTTGTTCTTTTACAGCCTGCACTACAGCGGGATGGCAATGGCCGACGTTGCTGACCGCAAAGCCGGAAACGAAGTCCATATAGGCTTTGCCTTCAGGGCCATAGAGGTAAATCCCTTTGGCTCTGTCTACCTGAAGAAGCCGGGGAGTGGAGGATGTTTGTGCGTTATTGAGGAGAAATAATTGCCTGAGGCTTATCATGCGGCAAAAATACAAAAGCCTCCGCAATAGAGGAGGCTGTATATAAAAACTAAAAACTAAAAATGGAATGAAATTTCTAAGGCTGCTCTCTGCGTTCGCGGAGTTGATTGATCAGTCTTTCCCTGAACTCGCGTTCTGCCGGGTATAGCTTGTCGACTTTTTGCTGGGGAAGGACTTCCAGAAATTCTTTTTTGTAGCGTTTTTTTATGTCGAGGAGCCTGGCTTCAAATTTCAGTTCGTCGGGAGGAGAGCCTGTGTCTTGTTGCGACATTCTCGCCTGGCGTCTTTCCTTGAAAATCTGGTTCATTTCCTTCTGATAATTGTTGTATACCGGCCAGAACTTCTGGGCTTCGTCCGGGCTTAATTCGAGTTTCTGTGTTAAGAATTCAATTTTAAGCGCTTCTACCCGGTTAGGTCCGCGTTGGGCCATCATTGGTGAACCAAGGGAAATCAACAGGTATAAGAAAACGCCTCCAATTAGTTTATTCATCATTTTTTTATTTTATAATGTCGTTTCAAGATATTGTTCGATCTCCTGATCCGACAGGTCTGTTCCTTTGTAAGATGCAGTACTTGCTCCGAGATTATCCATAATGACCGGAGTGTCGCCTGTGTCACTGTGGACCTGGAGGTAATTTACAATTTCATCTTCCGGAATTCCGGATAACTTTGATTCCAGGGTATTTGATTTGATATTGAAAAACAGGATCGTTCCGGCTGCGACAGCAATACATGCTGCGGCGGCATATCTTACCCCGGACAAAATTAATTTACGAATGCTTTTTTCTTCTTTTTTCTCTGCATGTACCGTTTGGCTGTTAATAGCCTGCTGAAGATTTGAGAAATACCCTTCAGGGACACTAAAGCCCCTATCAGCTGTTATTTCTGATATGTTCCCGATCTTCGTCAGGGCCGCAGTCTGTTCAGCCAGGTTTTCAAAATATCCTTCAGGTGTCTGAAAGCCTCCGTTATCCTGCTTTAAGCGGTCGAACCGGGCGACGGTGCTCAGATGGACGTGCAAATTAGTAAAATAATCATCGGGAACTGTAAATGGATTCTCCTTTCCCAAAGCAGCTAGCGCCGGTGCTTCTTTTTCCCAATCTTCATTTGCCTTGTTCAATTCCATATAATCTAGATGTGGTAAATGACAGAAGGTTTAATCATTGCTGGTTAAATAATCCTCAATTTTTTTTACTGCGAAATGAAATGATGCTTTGAGTCCTCCTACGCTGGTGCCCAGTATTTCAGATATCTCTTCATATTTCAAATCATCAAAATACTTCATATTAAATACGAGCCTCTGCTTTTCCGGAAGAGTCAGCAATGCCTGCTGCAGTTTCATCTGAGCGCGGTCACCGTTGAAATATGAACCCTCCGTCAGTGAATCAGCGAGATCATAGGCTACCTCATCCAGCGGAATATTGTTCTGGTGTTTTTTCTTGTTTAAGAAAGTGAGGCATTCATTGGTTGCAATACGGTACAACCAGGTGTACAGCTGCGAATTATTACGAAAGTTGCCGAGGCTTTTCCACACCTTAATAAAAACGTCCTGGGCAATATCGTCGGCATCGTCGTGATTGATAACAAGCCTCCTGATGTGCCAGTATATTTTCTGCTGGTATTTTCTTAATAGTAAGTTGAAGGCCTCGCTTCGGGTCCGTTCGTCGGCAAATTTTAAAAGTATTTCAGAGTCTTCAACTTGCGCCATATATGTGTTGCTGCCATTTTTACATTTTAGTTCGGCGGACTGTTACTCAAGGTAAGACTGCCGGAGCAATAAAAGGTTTAACTGCTCTGTTTTCTTAAAAACGCGATAGTCTCCATGCAAACATGATGCAGGTGATCAGGCATTTTGTCGTCCGTCCAGGGATGTTTTGCTCCAAAAACGTGGTCAGCACCGGGCACTAACAGCAGCTGTGCCAATTCCTGCTGCCGGTTTAATTCCTCTGCCTGCTGAACCGGAACGCTGCTGTCTGCGTCGCCATGCACAATGAGCCAGGGCTTCCTGATGGCTCTTGCAGCATTCAGCACATTCAACCTTTCCGAATGATGATTCAGGTCATCCAGTAAACCTATGTTTATGGGCATTTGCTGATTCGTTCGTTTGTTTTCAAAATAGAGCACACCGTCTTTACGCCAGCTTTCTTCCTGCTCATTGCTCCACAGGTTCCTGAAATTGCCTACAGCGGCCCATGTAACCAGTTTGTCAACCCTTTTATCTTCAGCTGTTTGTATGATGCTTATTCCTCCGCCCAGGCTATGTCCGATGAGGAAAACTTTGTCGGGGGGCGGAAATTCTTTTCCGCTCAGGGCATGGGTGATCACCTGGTCGAGATCGAAAAGCTCTTTAGTGAATGTATTAGCACTAAAAGCATCCAGATCATCGAAGGTATCCTTCCCGCTCTGGCTGATGCCGGCATGTGAAAAGTTGAACTTGAGGAAACTGAATCCTTCTCCGGCAAATAAGCCGGCAGTCAGGTGGTGCGTCCCCCAATCTTTAAATCCTTTAAACCCGTGGACAAAAATTACGAGGGGGGAGCTTCCGGTGTCTTCTGGACTGATTATATCGGCATGAATGGGGCGTCCTGAAGCTCCTTGTATAGTAAATTCTATTTTATTCATTGAGTTTGATGATTATGCCCGGATGCTAAACTAAAGCTTTTTTGTATATAGGATTTAACAATCGCAGCAGAACATAGTTTGGATCATGGTAAGAGGCCTTTGTTTAAAAACAACTGGCTGTGTCATATGATCTTCCTGTTTATTTATAAAAAGTCTAAATACCGCTGTTTGACAAAGGAATGACAGCGGTGTTCAGCCCTATTGATACCTTTGTTGTGTTTTTTTATAAAAGATATTCAGCAGTTGAAACAGTTAAAAGTTTTAGCATTTACTCATCAGCAGATAGATTTAAAGGATTTAGGGAAGTTTGTGATCTGCAACCAAACGCTGTCCGTCAGATTAAACTCTGTCAGGGAGAAATTCGACATACCTGAAATCTTTTATATAGGTACATGTAACAGGGTTGAGTTTGTTTTTTGCGCTTCCGTTGCAGTAACGCCGGGTTTTGTAAAGGATTTTATCCAGACATTAGATTTCTGTATTCAGGACGAAAAGCTTGACGACTTTGTAAGCAAAGTAAAGGTATATGAGGATGTAGAAGCCTTTAACCACTTGCTTCGGGTTTCCTGTTCGCTTGAAAGTCTTGTAGTTGGCGAAAAGGAAATTCTGGCCCAGGTGAGAAAGGGATACGAGACCTGCCGGGCAGCTGGTTTTACAGGTGATTATATGCGCTTGTTTATGAGTCATGTCGTAAAAACGGCTAAGGAGGTGTACACGGATACCAAGATATCCAAGAACCCTGTTTCGGTAGTTTCGCTGGCATACAGGAAACTCCGTGATCTGAATATGTGTTCGAATTCCAGGATCCTGATTATCGGCGCCGGAGAAACCAATAAGAATATTTCAAAATACCTTCAGAAACATAAATTCTCGAATTTCGCAATATTTAACCGGACTTTATCAAAAGCACAGGAGCTTGCAAAAGATTTGAACGGAGAGGCTTTTGGCATTGAGGATCTGAAGAACTATAAGAAAGGGTTTGATGTGATCATCACCTGCACGAGTTCAGTAGAGCCGATAATCACCAACGAAATCTATCAATCTCTTTTAAACGGAGAAACAAATAAGAAAGTAATAGTTGATCTTGCAATTCCTAATGATACAGATCAGGAGGTGCTTGAGAAGAATCCTGTTCATTTTATAGAAGTAAGGAGTCTTCAGGAAGTTGCAAATCAGAACATGCAGGAGCGGTACCAGGAACTGGTGCATGCCGAACATATAATAGAACAGAATATTAACGAATTCAAACCTATTCTAAAGCAGCGTCGTATTGAGCTTGCTATGCGGGAAGTTCCCCTGAAAATCAAGGAGATCCGGCATGTAGCGGTTAATTCTGTTTTTGCCGACGATATTCAACAACTCGACAGTAATTCAAAAGAGGTGCTCGAGCGGATCATTAACTATATGGAGAAGAAGTATATCAGCGTTCCAATGGTAATGGCCAAAGAAATCCTGGTAAATAACAGTTAACCTCTTTTCATACTGCGGCAATCGGTAGAAGTCGTTATTTTTGCAAAAAGGTTAAATTTTATTGTGGATAGAAAAGTCATTATAGGTACACGGGGAAGCGAGCTGGCTCTTTGGCAGGCTAATCATATTAAAGACAGGCTTGCCGGCATAGGTGTAGATTCGGAGTTAAAAATCATTAAGACACAAGGGGATAAAATACTCAACTTAAGGCTTGATAAGCTCGAAGGAAAAGGCTTTTTTACTAAAGAACTTGAAGAAGGGCTGCTGAATAACAGTATTGATATTGCAGTCCACTCTCATAAAGACCTGCCAACCCAAAATCCGGAAGGCCTTATTATCGCTGCTGTTTCTGAACGGGAAGACCCGGGAGAGTTATTGTTAATTCTCAAGGATTGTGTAGACTTTAAACAGAAGTTATCTGTGAAGTACGGGGGAATGGTGGGAACATCATCCAACCGCCGCAAAGCTCAGTTGCTTGCTTTAAGGCCAGATCTTGAGATTGAAAACCTTCGCGGAAATGTTCCTACGCGGATCCAGAAGCTCAGAGATGAAGATTATGATGCCATTATCCTGGCAAAGGCAGGCGTTGAGCGCCTGGGAATAGATCTGAGTGAGTTTTATGTTGAGGAACTGGAACCAGTGGAGTTTGTTCCTGCACCAGCGCAGGGGGTTCTTGCCATCCAGATAAGAGAAGCAGATTCGCACCTGTATAATGTTCTCCAGGAGCTTCATAATGAAGAGGTAGCGGAGGTTGTCTCGGTGGAGAGAAGGGTGCTTAAATTGTTTAATGGAGGATGTCACATGCCTTTGGGCTGCTATTGCAGGAAAGAGGAGGGGCGTTACCAGGTTTGGACATCTAAAGCTTCTGAAGATAACCCGTTTCCTGACAGATTGTTCCTGGAATCGGAAACTACAGTGGGACTGGCTGAAAGGATTGTGTCTAAATTCTCTGCCGACAGAAAATTCCCTTCGAAGGTTTTCATTACGCGCGATATTCCTGAGTCGAGTTATTTTAAGCGTGCGATGGACAATCACGGCATAAAGATTGAATCGCGTTCGCTGATCCGTACTTTTCCTATTATTAATAAGCTTGACCCTTATATTCTGAGGGACATTGACTGGATATTTTTCAGCAGTAAGAACGCTATTGAGTACTTCTTTAAGCTGGATCCGCAGATCGGAAAAAAGACACAATTGGGTGTGCTTGGACGTGCTTCGGAAGAGACGTTGCGGCGGTTTGGCCGGGTGCCTGATTTTAACGGCGAAGAGGAAGGAATAGATACAACAGAAATTGCAAAGGAGTTTGCTGCTATTGCCAGTGGTACAACGGTATTGTTTCCGGGGGCGAAGGGCTCGCTCCGGACTATTCAGCAGATGCTTTCCGTGCAGACTAAGATTATTGATCTGCCTGTTTATGAAACCGTTATAGAGGAGAATGTGGAACAGTCGTATGCCGATGTTCTGATCTTTACAAGTCCCTCAAATGTAGAAGCATATTTTGCCGATAATCTTCTTGAGCCGGGCCAGAAAGTGGTTTGTATCGGAAGATCTACCGGAAAGAAATTTGATGAGATGGGTGTCGGGTATACTTTGCCTTATTCTCCTGATGAGATCGGGCTTGCCGAAGCGGTCTTCGGACTGTAAAGCTGAACGTGATCTGTACGCTCATTTTTTAATAGAATAATGATGTTACAAAGACCCAGAAGAAACCGGAAAAGCGAAGTTATTCGCGAGATGGTTAAAGAGACGCACCTGACAGCGTCTAATCTTATCCTGCCGCTGATCATTGTGGAAGGCGATAATAAGAAAGTGGAGGTTGCTTCCATGCCGGGGGTGTACCGCTTATCAATTGATAACCTTCTGCGTGAAGTGGAAAGCTGCCTTAACCTTGGCCTGAAGGCTTTTGACTTGTTTCCAAACATTGATGAGGCTCTGAAGGATAAATATGCTACGATCAGTTATCATGAGGAGTGCTTGTATCTGCGGGCTATCCGGGCGATTAAGAACCGTTTTCCTGAAGCTTGTGTGGTGACCGATGTTGCGATGGATCCTTACAGCAGCGATGGCCACGATGGTGTTGTGGAAAACGGCGAAATCCTCAATGATGAAACTCTTGAAGTTCTGGGCAAAATGGCTCTGGCCCATGCCCGGTCGGGTGCGGATATTATTGCTCCCTCGGATATGATGGACGGTAGGGTGGGATACATCCGTAACATATTAGATGATAACGGGTTTACGAATGTGTCTATCATGTCCTACTGCGCTAAATACGCCAGTGCTTTCTATGGTCCGTTCAGAGATGCTCTTGATTCTGCTCCTAAGTTCGGGGATAAAAAAACTTATCAGATGAATCCTGCAAACCAGCGTGAAGCGCTGATAGAGGCAACATTGGATGAGCAGGAAGGTGCAGATTTCCTGATGGTAAAACCAGCACTTGGATACCTTGACGTAATCAAGCTTTTAAATGACAACACTCATCTCCCTATTGCTGCCTATAATGTGAGCGGAGAGTATGCTATGGTTAAAGCTGCTGTTCAGAACGGGTGGCTGGATGAACGCCGTACCATCACGGAAGTGCTGACAAGTATACGCCGCGCGGGTGCAACTGCGATATTAAGCTATCATGCTAAGGAAGTGCTGGCAAATAAGTGGATTTAGAGACAGTTATAAGTTTTAAGTAGTAAGTTATAAGTTATAAGAGGGGGGCTGAGGAAGTGGGTAGGGTGAAGGAGAAGCAAGGCTGTTGGTGTTGAAGACAGGTCTTGAAGAAGTTATAAAAAGAGGCGGAATAAGGCGCCATAGAAAATTTGATGGCTGGCTTCTGACAGCTATAGCTAAAAGCGATAAAATGAACGATATATCACGGAAACAGTCGGCACAATTATTTGAAAAAGCTCAGAAGTATTTTCCCGGAGGTGTTAATTCGCCGGTTAGGGCATTCAAATCGGTTTATGGGACTCCGCTGTTTATAGAAAGAGGCGACGGCTGCTTCCTTTGGGATGCTGACGGAAATAAGTTTATTGATTTTTGTTGTTCATGGGGGCCTCTGATCCTGGGACATAATCACCCTACGGTGAGAGGGCAGGTAGAAGATGTTCTTGGCAAGGGAATGAGTTTCGGAGCTCCTACAGCTCTTGAGAATGAACTTGCTGAGCTGATCCTGAAGAATAATACCAAAATTGAGAAACTGCGTTTTGTCAGTTCGGGTACAGAGGCAGTTATGTCGGCTATCAGGCTTGCCCGGGGATATACGGGACGTGATAAGATCGTGAAGTTTGATGGCTGTTATCACGGACATTCTGATTCAATGCTTGTAAAGGCAGGATCGGGACTGGTAACATTTGGTGAAACTTCTTCAGCAGGAGTTCCGAAAAGCTTTGCTGATGAGACAATTGTTATACCTCTTCATGATAAGCTGGCGCTGGAAGAAGCATTTACGCAATTTCCAGATGAGATAGCGGCTGTGATCATAGAAGGAGTTCCTGCCAATAATGGTCTTCTTATCCAGGACAAGGAATATGTACAATACCTGCGGGAGATAACTCAGTCGCACGGCAGCCTTCTGATCTTTGATGAAGTGATCACCGGGTTTCGCCTGGGTTTTGAGGGTGCCGCAGGATATTATGGCGTCAGCCCTGATATCATCACCTATGGAAAGATTATAGGAGGCGGTATGCCGGTTGGTGCTTACGGCGCTTCGGCCGCTATTATGAAAAATATATCTCCTGACGGTGCTGTTTATCAGGCTGGTACTTTGTCTGGCAATCCCGTTGCCATGGCTGCGGGGATCGGGCAGCTGTCTGAGTTGCTTCGCCCCGGCTTTTATGATGAACTGAATGCAAAAACACAAGCTTTCGTATCGGCAATAGAACAATATATACACGACAAGGGTTACCGTGTGAAGGTGTCTTTTATCGGGTCTTTGTTCTGGTTTGCGTTTACAGATAAGGACATTAAAAAAGCAGAGGAGATCGATCCGGCCAGTATGGACTTTTTTAAAGAGTTTCACCGTGAGCTGCTGAACAGGGGAATATATCTTGGGCCGTCGGGATATGAGGTTGGCTTTATATCTGCTGCGCATACTCCTGAAGTTCTTGAGAACGCAAAAAGAGCTATATTTGAAAGCCTGGATATTGTGAAGCCCTAATATAAACTGTTATGCATAAGTCTCTTCTCATATTTTATGCTCTTATTTTATATGCTCTGGCAGAATTAATTTGGTGGGGGGTCTTGCTTATAGAAGTGCGCCCGGAGCGTAAGGGGATGATCCTGGGAGAGGGGGCAGTGTTTATTCTGCTTTTCCTTACAGGGGCTTATTATTTGCATAAAACGCTTAAGAAAGAGCGGAAACTTCGTGAACAGCAGAAAAACTTTCTTCTTTCGGTTACTCACGAGCTGAAGTCTCCGCTGGCTTCTATCAAGCTGTATCTGCAGACTATTCTTAAAAGGGATCTGAATAAAGCGCAGACCCATACATTTTTGAATAATTCCTTAAAGGATATTGAGAGGCTGGACGATCTTGTTGAGAACATGCTGATTGCTACCAGGATAGAAAATCACTCCTATACTTTTCCAAAAGAGAACTTTAATTTTTCTGAGCTGGTTGAAAAAGTGGCTGAGAGGTTGCAGATCCACACGTGCAGTACACAGATCATTAAGACCGAAGTTGAGCCTGAAATATTTATTACGGGTGATAAGTTTGCTTTGACTCTTGTGGTCTCCAATCTTATTGAAAACGCCGTTAAGTATTCTCCTCCCTGTGAGGAGATAAAGGCGAAAGTGTCTAAAAAAGATGATGTGATCACTTTTGAGGTGGCTGATAAGGGCATTGGTATCAGAGATGAAGAGAAAATCCGCATCTTTGAGAAATTCTACCGTGTGGGAAGTGAGGATACGCGGAAGACGAAGGGTACAGGATTAGGGCTTTATATTGTAAAACAGGTGCTCGATAAACATCGTGCGCAGATAAAAGTTAAAAACAACCGGCCGGCCGGAAGCATTTTTGAAGTAAGCTTTAGCACAAATGGCAACTAAACAACGTATTTTATTGGTTGAAGATGAAGAACATCTTCTCGAAGCAATTAAGCTTAACCTTGAACTGGAAGGTTACAAGGTAACTACCGCAACAGACGGAAAGAAAGCTCTTCGCATATTTAAAGAGGAGCGGTTTAACCTCATCGTTCTGGATGTGATGCTCCCTGAAATCGATGGTTTCCAGGTAGCTGAGACGATCAGGCTCGAAAATACCGAGGTTCCGATCATGTTCCTGACCGCGAAGAATACCAGCGAAGATCGCGTTACCGGACTGAAGAAGGGCGCTGATGATTACCTGGTGAAGCCTTTCAACCTGGAAGAGCTGATCCTGAGGGTCAATAATCTTGTTAAAAGGGGACTTTCAGGAGAGGAAAAAAAGGAACTGAATACCTATAAGATCGGTGGAAAAACGATCTATTTTAATTCTTTTGAGCTGCGTAATGAGGATGGTTCTGTCACTCCTCTTACAAAGAAAGAAACCATGCTCCTGAAGCTTCTTATTGAACGGCGGAATGATGCTGTTTCGAGGGAGCAAATCCTGGAGACAGTGTGGAATTACGATGTGTATCCGTCTACCAGGACAATCGACAATTTCATTCTTACTTTCAGAAAGTACTTTGAACCGGATCAGAAGAACCCGATCTATTTTCACTCTATCAGGGGAGTAGGGTACAAGTTTACCGATTCTCAATAGATAATGATTAGTACAAAGGTACGTTTTGCTGTTCTTGCACTCGTAGCGGTCCTGCTCGTATGGGCGCTGTATGAAAAGTCGTATGAAGGGGCTGCGCTTGCAGGACTGGGCATCGTTCTTCTTGTAAGAGGTTATTTTAAAGACGGAACGGTCGTGCTGGCAGCAAAGGCGTTCAGGAACAAGGACTACCAGAAAGCAGAAACGTTACTGAAAGAAGTGCCGAATCCCGACTATCTGAGAAAAAAGCGCAGAGGGTATTACGAGTTTATCTATGGGAATATAGAACTTCAAAAGCAGAATTATGTGGAAGCTGAAACTCATTTTCAAATCGCCAGCCGTTTCCCCCTTGCTTCCGAAAATGACAAGGGGATCATTCTTGTCCATCTTGCGAATATCAACCTCAGAAAGAAGGAATACCAAAGGGTGAGAGCCTATGTTGAAAGGGCTAAAGAACTTAAGATCAGTACCCGCATTCAGGGAATTATACAAAAAATTGAAAAAGAAATACCAGGAGCATAGTGAGTAACAATCAGAAAGAATCTTTATTTGTAAGGGCAGCATTTTCGCAGCCGACAGAGCGTCCCCCTGTGTGGATGATGCGTCAGGCAGGTCGTTTTATGAAGGAATACTGGGATATAAAAAACAGGTATTCATTCCTTGAAATGTGTAAAACCCCGGAAATCGCAGCTGATGTGACGATGCTGCCGGTTGATTTACTGGGAATAGATGCTGCTATACTCTTTTCTGATATACTGGTTACTGCCGAAGCGATGGGTGGGGATTTGAGCTTTACCCAGGGAGTTGGTCCCCGTTTCTCTAATCCGGTACGGAACAGTGCGGATGTCGACAGGCTGGAAACCGATGTGATGGACAGGCTGAAGTACGTGGACGACGCTATTGTGGTGATCCAGCAAAGGCTGAACGGACTTATTCCATTAATCGGGTTCGCCGGAGCTCCTTTTACCGTAATGAGTTACCTGGTGGAAGGAGGT
>JBQGEO010000621.1:0-4619 GCA_052039655.1 Pararcticibacter sp. | reverse complement strand
GTTCAATCCTCACCGGATTGGGTACGATCAGGTGCACCGGTCTGAATAGGCCCATTGGCTGCGACCCTTCTGAAAAGCCGCGTTCTTCAGAACAACCGCCGCATACCCAGGGAAGATCCCTGATCTCTGCCGGATGATCGGCTTTTACCGCGAGCAAGTTAGGAGAGCCATTTTTTTTAATAACATCCGTAACATCGAGGGTAAAAGAAGTCCGTCCACCAGCATGATAACCTACTTTCTTTCCGTTCAGCCACACGGTGGCATAAGAACCTACCCCTTCAAACCACAGAAAATATTTTTTTCCCTGCTGCACCTCGTTTACCCTGAAGGTTTTCCGGTACCAGGAGAAACCATGACGGTTTCCATGCATCAGACGCCTGTAGCCTCCGTACTCATCCCAGTTGTGCGGGACGTCCACCTTCTTCCATTTTTTATCATCGTACCCGGTTTTTTCAAAGCCGGCGAAGGCATTTTTATTCTCATCATTGGCTATGGTATTCCAATCATTATTTAAGGAAATACTCTTTCTCACCACAGTTTGTGCTGATACCAGCGATAACTGCATACTCACGTAAAGACAAACTAGAATAAAATGCTTCATAAAGAATAGCTATTGGCTTTTAGCGTTTGGATTAAAGACTAAAAGCAAGTAACCCATACCAGAAAGTGGCGTTCAACCGTAATTTAAAATTGTATCTTTTTCAGTTCTCCGTCGAACTGGTACCTTTCTCCTTTTGCCGTTTTAATCTGGAGGATTTTCTGTCCGTAGCGGAGACTACAACTGCCCCCCTCCTTTGAAAGGATCTCTACCCGGTTTAACTTACCGGCATTCCAGGAAAAACTGAGTTCAAATCCACCGCGGGCGCATATCCCTTTAACATCTCCATCCGGAAATGAGGAAGGAAGTGCGGGAAGAAGGTCAATCAGTTCATTCTGACTTTGCAGAAGCAACTCGGCAATCCCCGCTGCACCTCCGAAATTTCCATCGATCTGGAAAGGTGGATGGGCGTCGAACAAATTGACATAAGAACCAGCGCCGCCATTTTCGGCAGGGCTTAACAACATTTTAATCAGATCATAAGAATGGTCTCCCTCTCTGAACCTTGCCCATAGATTAATTTTCCAGCCAAGGCTCCAGCCTGTTGCAGCATCCCCGCGGTAAATAAGCGATTGACGCGCGGCTTTCATCAGATCAGCGGTATGTTCCCAGTTAATTTCATTTCCGGGATATACAGCCCAGAGATGCGAGACATGCCTGTGTTTATTGGTGGTATCATCTTTATCTTCCAGCCATTCCTGCAGTTGTCCGTACTTACCAACCTGGTTAGGGGCAATCTGCTTATACTTCTGCTGAAGGGTGTCGGCGAGGAATTTATCCGTTTGGAGTATAGACGCAGCCTGAATACAATTTCTGAACAGATCGCGGATTATCTGATGATCCATCGCAGGACCCGCTACCAGACCTCCCTGCTCAGGGGAATTGGACGGTGTACTGATCAACCAGCCTGTACGCGGGTCTTTTACAAGGAAAGAATTAAAGAATAAAGCCGCATCTTTCATAACAGGATAAGCCCTGTTTTTCAAAAATTCCTTGTCCTGGATATACAGGTAGTGTTCCCAGAGATGGTGGCACAGCCAGGCGGCCCCTGTCACCCAAATACCATGGGTTGAAGAGTTAATTGGCGCAGTGCCTCTCCATAAATCTGTATTATGATGCAATACCCATCCCGGGGCGTTGTAATGCATTTTTGCAGTCTGTCTTCCGGTAGACCTGAGCTCGTCGATCATATCGAAAAGAGGCTGAGCCATAGGGGATAAATTAAGCATCTCCGCAGGCCAGTAGTTCATTTCCAGATTGATGTTCGTAGTATATTTGCTGCCCCATGGTGGGGTCAGCAAATCATTCCAGATACCCTGCAGATTAGCGGGCCGGGTACCGGGTCTTGAACTTGATATCAAAAGATATCTTCCATATTGCACATACAGTGCGGCAAATGAAGGGTCCGATACCGAAGCAAATTGCTTCAGCCTTTCGTCGGTTGGTATATTGTCCCTGGTATCTTTACCAAGGTTAATAGAAAATGTATTGAAGTACTTCTGGTACTCTTTAACATGTGCATTTCTTACGGCTCCGTAAGTTTTACCGGCTACAGATACCAACGCTTTCTTACATGCCATGGAGGGATCGCCGGATACGTCCTTGTAGTTCTTATAGTTTGTACCGGCTGTCAGATATAGAGTAACAGCGTCTGCGCCGCTAATATTTATTTTATTCCCGGATGCGGATACCTTTCCTTTCGATGTCACAACCCTCAGATAACTTTCACCTTTCAATACGCCATTACGCACTTTCAACGAAAGAGCGAGTGTCTGATTGTCTATCTTCCTGACGGATGAATACTTATGGGAACTGCCTAAACCCGCAGAGAAATGAAGGCTTCCCGGCTTACTGGCACTGATATGTACCGCGATAACCTGATCCGGCTGGCTGACGAAATATTCACGCGTAAACGTGACGCCGTTAACTTTGTAGCTTGTGCGGGATACGGCGGTACGAAGATCAAGCTCCCTCCGGTAATCCGAAGTCTTATCATGTCCCGGGAAATTAAGAAAAAGATCACCGAAAGGCTGATAATCTGCCTGAAAACGCGGAACAGCCGGAGGTTCATCGTTCTGCACCAGGAATTTCCATGCTTTGCTTAAAGACAGCGCGGAAGATTCCGGTTCTCCTTCCGGATAAACCAGTAATTTCCGGGAAGTATCTTTATATCCGACAAAACCTCCTTTGTCAAAATAGTTGAGCACCTGAACAGCAATATAATTCTTTCCGGATTTAACATCAGATGCCGATAGTTTATATTGACGTCCCGCCCCGGCATCATCCATACTGCCGATCAGCTTGCCGTTGACATAGGTAAAGTCCTGATCCCGTATTTTCCCGAGATCCAGAACCAGGTTCTTACCCTTCCAGCTTTCGGGCAATTCAAACGTCGTTCTGAACCATATAGCCCCATCAACTCCCTGCCAGCCAGCAGCTTCCCAGCCTTCCGGGGTGGGCACTACCATTTCCTTCCACTTGCTGTCATCGTAATTGACAGCAGAAGGATTTCCGGTAAGCCCTTTCAGTGCACGCATTTCTTTAAACCATACATCCTTATTTCCGGCACCCGACATTACCCCCATAAACTTCTCTGCCGCCAGTGCTTCTGCCTCTTTCTGCTTTCCTTCAAAAAGCAACTGCCGGATTTCAGGCAGATATTTTGAAGCCCCTTCCCTGCTGTAGACTCTGGGCTCACCGGTCCATAACGTTTCTTCGTTAAATTGTATCCTTTCCTGCCCCGGACCTGCAAAGATCATAGCACCTAAACGCCCGTTCCCGATAGGCAAAGCATCAGTCCACCTGGCAGCAGGATACTTATACCAAAGCTTCAGATCCTGTCCTTTAACCGGTGCACACAAGGCCAACACGCCCGTAGCCAGGACAAGCTTTTTAAACCAGGATATCAGATATGAGAAATAGGGTATTGTCATGGTGTTTTTTTGCTATCGGCAGTCGGCTATCGGCAATCAGCTTTTAAGGCTGTTAGCAATTGGCTCCGGGCCGTTAGCTTCCTTGTTTGAACTTTGAACTCTCAACTTTGAACTTTCAACTTTATGCTTACTCCTTACCGCACTATTCAGCAATAATTTTCTCTTTCACTGCCGGGTCCTGCACAACGGGGGTTTTTACATTTTTGAAGTTATTATTTTTAAGGGTTATGCCTTTAGACTGCTCACCACTAACCTTTAAAAATGTATCTGTACCGGGCGCAGGGAACGAATTATAGAAGAAAACATCTTTGGTATTCGTCAATTCGGCTACAGGCACCCCAGGTAGTGGTTTCAGGCTTTTCAGTCCGTTTGCTACCAATGTCGTCACGTTTTCCGTTTTCAGAACCGGGCCGGTTTTTGTATTGACATGAACATTATGGAACTCTATGTTCGCTGCATTTTTAATATGAAAACCAGATTCGGCGTCCATATTAATATCATTAAAGGTGATATTTTCCACCGGCATTTCTTCGAGCCCGTTTATATAGCATGCCTGTTTCACTCCTGATGCCGTGATATTGCTCAGATGGATATTCCTGAATGCAGGCGTTCTCTCTGACACCGGTTCAGGCTGTGTTTTTGCATACTGCAGATCAAGTACGATAGCCTGTTCCTGAATGTTTTTCATGATGATATTATCCACCCTGATCTCTTCTACAACACCGCCTCTGCCTCTGGCAGACTTTATCCTGATACCCCTGTCTGTGCCATCAAATACACAATTCGAAATGGTAATTTTCCGGACATCTCCGGACATTTCGCTTCCAATTACCACACCACCATGTCCTGACAACATCGTACAATTGGTGATGGTGTAATTTTCTGCCGGTGCAGCCATAGCTCTTCCAGGTTTATCTTTCCCTGATTTAATAGTGATACAGTCATCCCCTACACTTATATGACAGTTGGAAATATGCACGTACCTGCACGACTCAGGATTAATTCCATCGGTATTAGGAGAATGAGGGTTGTTGATCGTAACTCCTGTAACGGTAACATTTTCACAAAACTCCGGGTTTACGGTCCAG
>JBQGEO010000620.1:0-2382 GCA_052039655.1 Pararcticibacter sp. | reverse complement strand
AACTTTCAATAAATGGGATATATGAGGAAATGTCCCGGCCTGTATACCGTTCTTCTTCCAGCATCATCATACAGAACTCCAGCACGGTATCCCACTCATATTCAAGCCAGGCATTATGCTCCATTCCCTTATCGTACCATTCAGGCCGTTTCCAGTTATATTCAGCAGGATTGGGTAATCCAAAGTTCTCGAGCTGCTCGGTAAAGCACGCTCCGGTATGATCCCAGTATACCTGGCTTCTTAATTCGGCATTTTTCAGAATTTTCAGGTAAAAATCAAACTGTGGTTTCATCAGATCAGCATCTCCGCTTTTAAGCATCGGCCAGTAGACCAGCCTTTGATTCTGTGCGGTATGCGTACCTCCTCCCCAGTTCCTGAAGTCGGGAGTAAACTTAAGCGTTGAATCTGTTAATGAAGGATCATAGGTAAAAAGCCCCCCGTTAAATTTAGTAGGCCATTGTCCGAAAGCATTACAGCCAAGCAAATACCTGAACATCTGATAGTTTCTGCCAATCTTCCATTCTGGTGATGCCGCGCTGGCAGAAGAAGGCTGAATACAGATATAGCTCCTGTCCCAGTATCGATTCCACCAGGCTGTTGTTTGTGAATAATCGCTTTTACCATTCTTAATAGCTCTATCAAGCACCTCAATAAGGTTCCTATGCCATCTCCCGATATCTTTTGTTTGTTCGGTGTTGAGAGCAATGAGGAGGCTGTGACTGGCAGAAGGTTTTTTACTCCGGAGTGTCCACCTCCTGAAATCAGTATCCAGATACTTTCCCTCTGAAATGCCCGCCTCTTTCATGTTACGGCCATACATCAGACCGCCGAAAAGCAGATTTTTCACAGGATTATACAGCTGATCCTTCACCTTATCCATTCCCTGCTGACTAACCACTGCATCAAAGACCGTCGAATCAATATTATGATGGTAAAAAAGAACCTTATCTTTTGCGAATTCTATCTGATCCTTCCGTGTGGTTACGATACCCTTTGGTGCCCATTTCCAGGAGTTGGCATTGTTCTCTTTTCCTTTAGGAAACCTGTCGGTATATCTCCAGCTTTCAAAAGAAGCCTCCGCAGCAATTGGCTTGCTTCCGGAGACATCGACATGTATTACCGGATGAAACACATCCACCCATACTTTAATGTCAGCTGATAAACCTCCTTTCTTCCCCGACACTTTGACATAGCCATCCCTGAGTACGAGCTCCTGCCTGAATTCCCCATCTTCAAAAGGATTAGGGCTAAGCCTCAATCTCACCCTTCCCAGCTTTAGTAACGTATTGTTTTCATCGAAAGCGCCGCTTCTTGACACATAAAATATCAGTTCTCCTTTTTCTACCCATACATTTAACCCGATATCTCCGCCACCACAAGGCATAGATTCCCCGGAATTCTTACTTTGGGTATCCCAAACCACGTTGTACCTGGACAGCTCCGACGGTTGAGCCATGACACTGACGAAGCATAGAAGAAAGAAAGAAGAGATGATGAGTAACTTATTCATTTGGCTGTCCGATATTGGCTCTTGGCTGTGAAATATTTGGCTGTTAGCTGTTAGTTATTGGCTGTCAGCTTCCTGTATAACATTGATGCTTAATTATTCGCTCGTATAATTGATATTCCATCCCCCACTCATAATCCATCACTCATAACCCATAACTAACATTACCATTCGTCTGTTCTGAAAGAAGCTACCGGAAGACCGTCATTACCAAACAGGTCACCAACAACAAAGTCCTTAAACGCGTAACGCACGGCAATGGGTTCTTTCACCATCGGAGAGGACACGGAAACAGAGCTTCCTCCGTTGATCACTGCTTTCGCAGGATAAAATATCTTATCCTTCCCGGCAATTTCGAAGTTTGAAAGATCCTTTCCGAATGACGTAATACCATTCGCTGCATTTACAAATTTAAGTACTGCGATACTTCCGTTTACCGTCATCGATTCATATTCAGGACTGGCAGAACCGAAGCCCTGCATTCCGTAGGTCTTGGCCAGAGCGAGTAAAGCCAGGCGTTTCCCCCCCTCCTCTTTATGAGCAGGATGTATACAATTTTCCTCCCCGATATCCAGAATTACTGCCATGGCAGAATTAGGAATCTTTGCAGCCGATTTACGTTGGGCATCCCTCAGGTAAGCCGAATTGAACTTGCCTCCATAATTATCAGGCGGAAGCTGTAAGTAGTTGAAAGGAGCAATCTGAACATAGTAAAAAGGAAAATCGCCCTGTGCCCACAAAGAACGCCACCTTTTCACCATTGCAGGAAAAAGAAGTTCGTACTGATCGGGCCTTTCATAATTCGACTCTCCCTGGTACCAGATACATCCTTTAATCCCGTACCCAATCACAGGATGAAGCATCCCGTTAAAAAG
>JBQGEO010000619.1:0-13754 GCA_052039655.1 Pararcticibacter sp. | reverse complement strand
TGATTCTGCTACCGTTGCAGGCAACTATGCAAATAAACATGCTGCTGTTTCATGTCCCGGAGTGGGGGAAGATATTGTAAACATCGCCCTGGCTGCCAGGATTGTAACCCGGGTCACCGATGGGAGTACGCTGAAGGAAGCAGCAGCAAAAACGATGACTGAACTTAAAGAATCAGATGGTTTTGCAGGTGTAATAGCAATCTCGTCTGCTGGTGAGATCTGTCACCTTGATTCGCATCCCTACATGGTCTGGGCTTTGTACGACGAAAAGGCAGAAGTGTTTGGCGAAAAATAAACGTAACTCAATATCAGATATTTACGTATCTTTGCAGAGTTTATCTGATGAGTGAAAAGAACATGGGGTTAAAAAACAAACTATGTGCAGCAGTATTTTTGCTGGGGGGACTAACCAGTTTTGCTAATACAACCGATTCACTAGCGCTTAAAGACCAGACAAGACCGGTTAAGATAGGTCCGATGGATTTTGATGCGACTCCTGTGGATTCAGCGTTGCTGAGAAAGTTACTGGTAAAAGAACGGCTGGAGAAGAAAAATAAAGAAGTGAAGGAACTCGCTGAATATCAGAACATCCTTCTCTTACGGAGCTTGCTTAATGATACAGAAACTTCTGAGGAACCTAATGAGAAAGTAATGAGTACCCTCGGGCTCGTTCTGGAAGAGTATGAAAGAAGCAGGGATATCAAAGGGCAGTCTCTTATTCTGAACACTTATGGCGTATATTACGGTAAGAAAGGGGATAATGCAAAGGCAATCCAGTATTTCAGCGAGGCACTCATCCTCCAGGAACGGCTGAAGGACAAGGCTGGCATGATTAAACTTGCTGAAAACTTATCTGCTCTATACAGGATAACCGGTAATTACGAAAAGGCTGCCGCTCAGAAGGAATATATTATCCGGTTAAACCTATCAGGGAACAAAATAGCGCAGGCGGCAGAAGGATATCTTGGCCTGGCTGAGAATAAGATGTTAGAGAATAAGTACAGTGACTCAGAATACTGCTTGCTTAAAAAGGCACTTCCCATGTTCACGCGTACAGGAAATAAGCCTGGAAGGTTAAAATGTTTTCAGATTTTAGCTGGATTGTATTACAAACAAAAACGGCTGTCGGAGGCAAAGTGGTTCTACATTCAGGGACATGCCCTTGCTTCCAGGCTTGATAATAAAGAAGCGATGGTTTCTTGTCTCATTCACCTGGCAGAAGTTAAAAACGCCCTTGGAGAACCAGAGATGGCTCTTGACGATTACCGGGAAGCGGAGATGCTGGCTGTGAAAAATAATCTTCCCCTCAAGCTTATTGAGATAAAAGCTGAAGTGGGCGAGGTATATAACCAAATGGGAAATTATCTGGCCGCAGGGAATGTTCTCGACGAATACAGCCGTTTAAGAGAAAACTTACTGAAGAGCGCAACTCTATAGCATTGCCGTCTGATTTTTGTATAGAATGTAATTTTTATACTTGCAAAGTAACATTTTATACTATTTTTGGTCGTAAGAAGTTAAAGAGGCAGATATTTATTCCTGCCTCTTTTCTTTTGTACCAACCAAAATGGTACAGAATTAGCAGAGAAGAGTTGATATAAAGAAAATGGATTTTAAATCATTTAAAGAAATGCTTAAAAGAATATTTCTGGCTTTGTTTATTGTTGCAGTAATTGCATGTAAAGCCAACCCAAGGGTAGACGCAGCGGTTGACAGCACGCATAATCTGCAGCCTGATGCCAAACAAAGCCTGATCGCATCAGAGTTAGTGAAGATCATTGAGACTGCAAACTTTAAAAAGGTCAAAATCGATGATTCAATTTCCTCTGTTATATTCGACAGGTATATTAAGCAACTTGACGAGGGGCATAATTATCTCCTTGCTCCCGATGTCGCTGAATTTGAAAAGTACAGGAACACCATGGACGATGACCTCAGAAAGGGCGACTTGAGTACCATGTTCCGGATCTTTAATGTTTTTCAAAAGCGGTATGAAGAGCGCTTAAGTTATTCGCTATCCCAGGTAGGCAATAAATTCGATTTCACTAAGAACGAGACCTATTCATATAACCGGGAGAAACTTCCATGGTTTAAGTCTCAGAAGGAAGCTGACGAAGAATGGACAAAAAGAGTAAAATATGATCTGCTTAATCTTCGTTTATCAGGTTCCGAAGAGGCGAAAAATGTTGAAAACCTGACGAAGCGCTATCAGAACCTGTTGTCCCAGGCGAAAAAGCTGAATAACCAGGATGCGTTTCAGATTATGATGGATGCATTCACGGAATCTATAGATCCGCATACCAACTATTTCAACCCGGAAAATGCCCAGCGGTTTAATGAAGATATGGCCAGGACGTTTGAGGGAATAGGTGCAAGCCTGCAACTGGAAAATGAGGTAGTAAAGATAGCCGGAGTTATTCCGGGAGGGCCTGCGTTTAAATCGAAGAAATTGAATGTAAACGATAAGATCATTGCAGTTGCCCAGGGTGCCGATGGCGAGTTTGTTGATGTGAGGGGCTGGAGACTTGATAATACTGTTCAAAAGATAAAGGGTCCACGTGGAACAACGGTAAGGTTGAAGATAATTCCTGCAGGTCAGGAGCTTTCTGCCCAGCCGAAGATCGTTACATTGGTTCGTGAAAAAGTAGTTCTGGAAGACCAGTCAGCGAAGAAGAAGATCAAGACAGTTACTTCCGGAGGCAAGACATATAAGATCGGTGTCATCGAGGTCCCTGCATTCTATATGGATTTCAAAGCCTATCAGAGTGGTGATCCGAATTATAAAAGTACAACCAGGGATGTGAGACTGATAATAGATTCACTCAAACGCCAGCAGGTTGATGGTATCGTGATGGACCTGCGTGCTAATGGCGGAGGTTCTCTGATGGAAGCTATTGAGCTGACGGGCCTTTTCATCAAAACTGGTCCCGTTGTACAGGTTAGATATCCTAACCGTACAGAAGTAGATGATGATGACGATCCGTCCATATCCTGGACAGGTCCGCTTGGTGTAATGGTAGATCGTTTCAGTGCTTCAGCATCTGAGATCTTTGCTGCTGCAATACAGGACTACAACAGGGGGGTGATCATGGGTACGCAAACTTATGGAAAAGGGACAGTACAGTCTGCGATCGATCTTTCGAGGGTGATCACCACTTTAGACGAGTTCCTGAATAAAATGAAGGGCTCCGATAAAGAAGAAGCATCTGCAACACAGTTGCCCAAATTCGGTCAGATCAACCTGACGATGGCGAAATTCTATAGAATTAACGGAAGTAGTACCCAGCATAAAGGAGTTATTCCGGACATTCAGTTTCCGATGATATTCCCTGCAAACAAATATGGTGAAAGTGCAGAGCCTTCAGCTTTACCTTTTGATGCTATTAAACCAAGTAAATATACTCCTGTCGCTAATCTCAGCGCAGTAAGGACCGAGCTTGCAAAGCAGCATGAGCAGAGGATGAAAGCCTCTGCTGAATATAAATTCCTGCTTGAGGATATCGACTTATTTAAGAAGCGGGAAGCAGAAAGCACTATTACACTCAACGAAGCGCAGCTCAAGAAAGAAAGGGATGAGCAGGAAGCAAGAAATCTCGTCCGCGACAATCAGCGCAGAGCTCTGAGAGGTTTGCCTCCGTTAAAAAAGGGCGAAGTGAAACCTAAAGAGGAGAACGACTTTATTCAGGATGAGAGCCTGAAGACAATGGCCGATTTCATCAAGTTAAATCAAGCCGGGCAGTTCACAGTGGTGTACTAGAAGTCCGTGAGGCGGCCGGTTCGTATTGTGCGTTTCGGTATGAGAATATATTTTAAAAGGCCGGGCGATTGCCCGGCCTTTGTATTTACAAACTAACCTGTCTGTTTACATGTTAATTAAGCATGGCAAAACCACTACTGCAGTTTAATGACAGAGGCATTTATTGCGAAGCCGGAGATTTCTATATTGATCCCTGGAAGCCTGTAGATTATGCAGTGATCACTCATGCTCATTCTGATCATGCCAGATGGGGACACAAACGCTATCTGGCGCAAAGGCTTTCTGAGGGAGTCCTGAGATACCGGCTTGGAGAAATACTGCTGGATACACTGGAGTATGGAGAAACGATTGTTCATAAAGGAGTTAAAATTTCATTCTACCCAGCGGGCCACGTTATTGGTTCCGCACAGGTAAGAATAGAATTCCGCGGAGAAGTATGGGTCGTTTCAGGCGATTATAAACTGGAAGATGATGGTGTTTGTACTCCTTTTGAACCAGTCAGGTGCCATACCTTTATTTCTGAATGTACTTTTGGCATGCCTGTCTATAAATGGCGGAATCCGGCTGAGATCCATGAAGATATTAATAATTGGTGGAAGAGGAACTCAGGGGAGGGAAGGACCACTTTTATCGCAGGATATTCCCTTGGAAAGGCACAACGGATCCTGCAGCACCTGGATCCTTCTGTTGGAAAGATATTTTTGCATGGTGTAATCGCGAATACTCATGAAGCGCTCGCTCAAAACGGAATAAAACTGGCACCTGCGGAAAGAATTACAGAGGAGACATCGCGCGACGAAATAAGGAAGGGCATCGTTCTCTGTCCCCCATCCGCAGCGGGATCGCCCTGGATGAGAAAGTTTTCACCGTACTCATTTGGTTATTGTTCGGGATGGATGGCGTTGAGGGGAGCTAAAAGACGTCTCGCGGCTGATCGTGGCTTTATCCTGTCGGACCATGCCGACTGGCCGGGATTAATAAAGGCCATTGATGCGACTGGCTGTGAATGTTTATGCCTAACTCATGGATATACTGCATCTTTTTCAAGGTACCTGAGAGAGAAAGGGTATAACGCACATGAAGCCCATACATTTTACGGAGAAGAAGAAGACGAGTCTATGCCCGGGGAAGTTAAGAAGGGGGAGGAGATATGAGAGATTTTGCTCAGCTTTTTTCGAACCTGGATGAAACGAATAAAACCAATGAAAAGATCAGTATTCTAAAAGACTACTTTATTTCTGTACCCGATGAGGATAAAATCCATACTCTCGCTTTATTTACCGGTCGTAAACCCAGGCGGCAGATCAACTCGACCCTAATTAAACAATGGGCAATAGAGATGGCGAATATTCCTCAATGGTTATTCGAGGAAAGTTACCAGGTGGTGGGAGATTTGGGAGAGACTATCGCTCTGCTTCTTCCCGCAAATGAAGGAACACAAGATAAATCTCTGGCTGCCTGGATAGCGGAGATAAATGAACTGGGGAAGTTAAGTGAAGAAGAACGAAGAGAATGGTTAAAGAGTTGCTGGTCTGTCATGGATTCGCAGGAACGGTTTGTGTTTAATAAGATCCTTACCGGCAGTTTCCGAGTCGGGGTCTCTCAAAATTTAATTGTAAAGGCATTATCGGAAATATCAGGGCTGGAGCCTGCAACTCTAACTCACCGGATCATGGGAAACTGGGAGCCGCAGCATTTTAGCTTCCATGAGTTGCTCCAGGAGCAGGATGTTTCCGATGATATTTCAAGGCCTTACCCCTTTTGCCTGGCTTACGCCATCCAGGAAACATCAGATCAGGCAAAAAGTGCGGATGAGATGGAAGAAGCCCTGGGAGAACCGGGGCAATGGCAGGCAGAATGGAAATGGGATGGGATCAGGGCGCAGGCTATTCACCGGGACGGACAGATTTTTATCTGGACAAGAGGAGAGGATCTGGCTACCGATAAATTTCCAGAATTGCACGCGTTTCTAAAAGATTTGCCTTCAGGGACTGTGCTTGACGGCGAAGCCATCTGTTTTACAGATGGGCGTCCTATGCCTTTTAATATTCTTCAAACCCGGATAGGTAGGAAGAACCTCAGTAAAAAGATCCTGGCAGAAAGCCCCATGGTGTTTATAGCATACGATTGCCTGGAATTTGCCGGGGACGACATCCGATCTATGCCGCTGCAGCACAGACGGTCGGTATTGGAAATGCTGCATGACCGGAGTGCTTATAAAGATATCTTCCGTTTGTCGCCTGTCGTCCCTTTTGAAAGCTGGCAGGAACTCTATGACCGCAGACTTACGGCCAGGGAGAACCAGGCAGAGGGTTTTATGCTAAAGCGGAAGGATTCTGTTTATCAAACCGGCAGAAAAAGGGGTGACTGGTGGAAATGGAAAGTCGATCCCCTCTCCGTTGATGCAGTAATGGTATATGCACAGAAGGGCCATGGCCGCCGGGCTGATTTGTATACGGACTACACTTTTGCGGTGTGGGATGGCGATAAGCTGGTGCCATTTGCGAAAGCTTATTCCGGACTCACGGATCAGGAGATCAGAAAAGTGGACAATTATGTGAAACGTAATACGCTTGAAAAGTTTGGCCCTGTAAGGACGGTGAAGCCGCAACTGGTATTTGAAATAGGCTTTGAGGGGATTAACAGGTCGTCACGGCATAAATCGGGGGTAGCACTTCGCTTCCCGAGAATTTTACGCTGGCGGCATGATAAAAAGATTGAGGAAGCAGATACAATCGAAATATTGAAGGCAATGCTTCCTGAATGAGTTTAGTATTAGTGTCGGGTAGCCTTAAGCATGGCGATGGTTTTATAAAAGTAGATAGCTGACAGACGAGAACGGTATTGCCCTCTTTCTACCTATAGACTTCATTTTTCTACCATTTTGCCGAAGCTGTCCCGACCAGGGGGCGACCAAGTGTCGAACAAGCTCACCAGCGGTCCCGTCCCGTTCTGCACGAGGGCCTCAACGCCACCTGAAAAAAAGTGTGTAAAACGCCTCTCAGATTGGATAATTTTCTCTTATTCTTAGAATCTTACTTATGCCGCACAAAGCGTAATTCAATAAACAATTGTATTTTAGTAATAACACTGGGTACCTTTTTATATGAATTAGAATATGGAATTGACTGCCGGAGAGCGAGTGATCCTGGAATGGTTTGAAAAAAGGGGGTGGCAGCAGTTTCCCTTTCAGAAAGAGATGCAGCAGGCATACCTGAATGGATATTCCGGTTTACTGAACGCCCCGACGGGGAGCGGTAAGACCTTTGCCCTTTTTTTGCCGTTCCTCGCTGATTATATTAACACATATCCCGCTGATTATACAGAAAGGAAAGGCAATGGCTTGCTGATGCTATGGATTACACCTTTGAGGGCGTTGACCAATGACATCAGGCGGGCGATGCAGATGGCTGTTGATGATATTGGCCTGCCATGGACGATCGGCACAAGAACCGGAGATACGCCTGCTAAAGAGAAGGAAGCCCTTAAACGAAAACAGCCTGAGGTACTGTTGACTACTCCCGAAAGCCTCCATTTGATGCTTGCACAAAAAGAATACCCGAAACTTTTTGAGGGCCTTAAGGTAGTAGTGGCTGATGAATGGCATGAGCTACTGGGTACTAAAAGGGGCGTACAGCTTGAACTGGGTTTGTCTAGGTTAAAATCAATTGCTGGAAGAGGGTTTGCAGGCGCCGGGAGGCCTGATGTGACGCCTGCTGTTGCTGCTGGTTCAACGGCAGATCTCTCCGCAGGAGCGAATTCTTCCTTGTCTTTACGTATCTGGGGCATCAGCGCGACTATTGGAAATTTAACACAAGCAGCGGATGTGTTGCTGGGAAACACTTTCTCTCCCGAACATGTCCGGCTGGTAAGGGCACGGCTTGACAAGAAGATCGTTATAGAGTCGGTAATCCCTGAAAATATAGAACAGTTTTCCTGGTCGGGACATTTGGGCATAAAGCTTTTGCCACAAGTGATGGAGATTGTGGCGGCGAGCAAAACCACCCTGATCTTTACAAACACGCGGTCTCAGTCGGAGATCTGGTATCAGGCAATACTGGATAAATACCCGGAATATGCAGGGGTAATGGCTATGCATCATGGGTCGCTGGATAACGAATTGAGAAACTGGGTGGAGGAAGCCTTGCACCAGGCGATGCTGAAGCTGGTTGTATGCACTTCCAGCCTGGATCTGGGGGTAGACTTCCGGCCTGTAGATACCGTTATTCAGATCGGAAGCCCCAAAGGAGTAGCCCGTTTTATGCAGAGGGCTGGCCGTAGCGGGCACCATCCCGGAGCTGTTTCCCGGGCCTGGTTTGTTCCTACTCATTCTTTAGAGCTTTTGGAAGGTGCTGCCATTAAGCAGGCTCTTAAAGAAGAGGTTTTTGAGAGCAGGGATCCCTTTTTACTGGCGATGGATGTTCTGACGCAGTACCTGGTAACGCTGGCGGTCTCTGACGGCTTCAGGCCCCAGGAGATCTTTAGAGAACTGAAGACAACGTATGCCTATGCAGATCTCGAAGAAAGGGATTTTGGACAGATACTAGATTTCATTACAAAAGGGGGAAAAACTCTTTCGCGCTACGATGAATATCTGAAGGTAGAAGTAGAAGAGGGTTTGTATAAGGTGAAAAGCAGAAGGGTGGCGATGCGGCATAGGCTGACTATGGGAACAATAGTAAGCGACGTCAGCATGAGGATCAAGTTTCTGTCGGGCGGATATCTGGGTACTATTGAGGAAGATTTTATATCGCGACTTAAGCCGGGGGATAACTTTTGGTTTGCAGGCCGGAGTCTTGAACTGATCAAGGTAAAGGAGATGACGGCATTTGTAAAAAAGTCTACAAGGACGTCGGGAAAGATCCCCAGTTGGATGGGGGGGCGAATTCCTCTTTCTTCCCAGCTGTCGGCCATGTTCAGAAAGAAATTGGATGAGGTTGCCCAGCACATAGAAGAAGATATTGAGATAAAAACATTACGCCCGCTTTTTGATCTCCAGGCGCATCTTTCTCATCTTCCCCGGTCGGGTGAATTCCTCATTGAAAAGTTTGATTCAGGCGATGGCCATCATCTCTTTTTCTATCCCTTCGAAGGAAGGCTGGTACATGAAGGGATGGCGTCTTTGTTTGCCTGGAGACTCGCAAAGATAAAAGATGCGAGCTATTCTATCGCAATGAATGATTATGGTTTTGAGCTGTTAACAGATGAAGAGATTCCTCTTGAGCGAGCGATTGATGCTGATCTGTTTACTGAAGATCACTTGCTGGATGATATACAAAACAGCTTGAATGCAAACGAGATGGCAAGAAGACGGTTCAGAGATATCGCTCATATTGCAGGGCTTATTTTTACAGGATTTCCTGGGAAAACAATGAAAAACCGTCACCTGCAGGCTTCCACTTCTCTGATTTTTGATGTGTTCCGTGAATACGAACCTGATAATGTGCTTATTCGTCAGGCATATAATGAAGCCTTGCAATTTCAGCTGGAGGAATTCAGATTAAGGGAAGCGTTACGGCGCTTGAATCAACTGAAGGTGGTGATACGAAAAACAGAACGGCCCACGCCTTTCGCTTTTCCAATTATGGTGGATCGCCTGCGCGAAAAGCTTACGACAGAGTCACTGGAAGCGCGCGTGGCGAAAATGAAGTTGTTCTATTCTTAATCTGGTAACATTTTCAAGCCGGTGATATCAAAGCAACAGGAATGTGCTTAATTTGCTTTTATATGCAGATTCAGTAATTTGCATAAACATTTATTCGAAACAGTATTATAATTTATGAAATATAAGAATCTATTACCTCTTGCCGGTATCCCGGTGTTGTTGCTGGGAGCCTGCTCGCAAAACAAGTCTTCAGAATCAAAGAGGACGGTTTTCTTTGATAAATCTGGCATGGACACCACTGTTAGTCCAGGGGAGAATTTTTTTCAGTATGCCAACGGCAGCTGGTATAAAAAGACCGCTATCCCTGAATCAGAAAGCGGATGGGGTTCTTTCTATACCCTTTATGATGAAAACCTGAAGGATTTAAGAGCTATCCTGGAAGAAGCAACCAAGGGATCGGGCGATGCAAACTCTAAGAAGGTTGGGGATTTTTATTCGAGCGGTATGGATACAGCCGGAATAGACAGAAGAGGCTTTGAGCCTGTTAAACCTTTGCTTGCCAGGATCAAGGCGATCGGCAGTTCAAAGGAACTTGTGAATTTTGCAGCGGACAGCTTTAAAGAGGGAGAGGGCTTTCTTTTCTCGTTCTACGTAGGCCCGGATGACAAGATCAGCACAAAGAATGCAGTTAATTTTCAGCAGGCGGGGCTTGGGCTTCCTAATCGCGATTATTATTTCAATAACGATCCTGAAAATCAGAAGATCAGAAATGAATATGTTAAATATATAAGCAAGTTGTTTACGCTCTCGGGTACAGATTCCGTTACGGCGAAGAAGAACGCTGCCGATATCCTGAAGCTGGAAACAGAGATTGCAAAATCGCATAAAACGCCTGTAGAACTTCGCGACCCGGTAAAGAACTATAATAAGTTTGCCGTGAGCGATTTTCAGAAGCAGAATCCTGATTTTGATATAAAGGACCTCCTAAGCAGATTTAATCTGAAGACGGATACGGTCCTGGTAGGCCAGCCGTCTTATTATAAAGCCCTGGCATCCCTGCTTAAATCCCAGCCACTTGATTTATGGAAGAATAAGCTGCAGTTTGAAGCTCTCAACTCTTCGGCTTCTGCTTTGAGTGCACCTTTCAGGAAGGCCAGATTTGAATTTTATGGTAAAATCCTCAATGGTCAGCAGAAGGAACAGGAGCGCTGGAAGCAGATGGTCAGCAAAACCGATGGCGGACTCGGAGAATTACTTGGGCAGGTATATGTTGAGAAGCATTTTCCTGCTGACGCAAAAGAGAGAATGCTGAAGCTTGTTGACAATATTCAGAAGGTTTACCAGCAAAGAATAGAGAATCTTGACTGGATGGGTGCTGAAACAAAAAAGAAGGCAATAGAGAAACTGAATGCCTTTACAAAGAAGATTGGTTATCCTGACAAATGGAAGAACTACGATGATGTAAGTATCGAAAGGACAAAATATTACGAGAACCTGCAGTCGATAGCGAAGCATGATTATAAGGAAATGGCTTCTAAATTAGGAAAGCCTGTGGACAAAGAGGAGTGGTTTATGACGCCTCCAACGGTTAATGCTTATTATAATCCGGCATTTAACGAGATCGTTTTCCCTGCCGGTATTCTGCGTTTTCCTTTCTTTGATTTCAATGCTGACGATGCTATCAACTATGGAGCGATTGGTGCTGTTATCGGGCATGAAATGACTCATGGGTTTGATGATCAGGGCAGGCAGTACGACAAGGAAGGTAACCTGAAAGACTGGTGGACTAAAGAAGATGCCGACCGGTTTGTAAAGAAGGCAGATATGGTGGTAAAGCAGTACGATCAGTATACTGTTCTGAATAATCTGCATGTAAATGGGAAGCTCACTCTGGGCGAAAACCTCGCGGATATTGGTGGCATAGCCATTGCCTACGATGCCTTCAAGCTGACCGATCAGGGAAAGGGTGAAGAGAAGATCGACGGCTTAACCCCTGATCAGCGGTTTTTCCTGTCATTCGCCCAGGTTTGGCGAATTAAGGACAGGGACGAAAGGCTGCGGATGCGTATCAGTAATGATCCTCACTCGCCTGAAATGTACCGTGTTAACGGGCCTCTTTCTAACATGCCTCAATTTTATAAGGCGTTCAACATAAAGCCGGGTGATAAAATGTATAAAGCCGAAGCCGAGAGAGTGAAGGTGTGGTAAAAGCGTAAATCACGTATTTTAATGCCTAACGTGAGGATCAGAGGGATTGCGTGAAAATATCGCAATCCCTTTTTTAGTTTGTTTCTTATGTAACAAATTAATATTATTTAAAAATAAAACCCATTAATGAGTAACTTTTTTTTAATTTTGCTATTAGTATAGTGTTTTTTCTCAAGTTCTTTCATTAAATGGTGCTGTTCTTTAAAAAAGTTATTTTTGCACTATTCCTTATCTTAAGTTATTTTTCACTGCAGGCGCAGAACACAAGATCAAAAGATAAAAAGTTGCCAGACAATTGGCAGTTGCTTTCCCCTTCTGATGACGGATATTTCGGTATTGAGGCTGAAAGGGCTCACCGATACCTGGACAGCTTAGGAATCCGGCCGGTGAAAGTTTGTGTAGCTGTAATTGATGCTGATCTGGATGCAGATCATGAGGACCTGAAAGCTCGAATATGGGTGAATCCGAGGCCGGGAAAAAGGGGGTATAGCCGGGATGTTCATGGCTGGAATTTTCTGGGAGCACCGGATGGAAGAATTGTCACGAAAGCTGGAACTGAAGCTTTCAGAGAATATAAGCGATTGCGGCCTAAATATGAAGGTATAAGTCCATCCATTCTAAAGGATAACAAATCCCGTGAAGAGTATCAATATTTCCTTTCAGTAAGGAAAGAAGCTAAAATCAATTCTTATATCAAGTTTGGCGAGTATCTTAAACAGGTAGCCGACGCATACCGCACTACTGATTCTCTTGTTCTGTTGCAGACTTGGGGGGCTGATGCGAAGCTTTCTGATCTAAATAAAATTCAGGTTCAGGACAGTTCTGCTTCAAGACTTTTTCAGGGTGTGCTGGCTGGTTTATGGAGATATGACAGTGATACCCCATGGAAGGCCGTATACGCTAAGCAGATTGAGGAGTCGGAGGTTGCGTTAAGCAGGATTAAAAGTCTTGATGATCCTGCGGGTCCCAGAGATCTTATTGGAGACAAGTACCTTATAAAGGATAAATATTATGGAAATGCGGTGCTGTTTGATTCGACATCTTTTCACGGAACCTTTGTGGCTGGAATCATCGGAGCGGTAAGAAATAACGGAATCGGCATAAACGGAGTGGTGGATTCAGTATCTCTGATGGGAATAAGAGCTGTGCCTGATGGAGACGAGTATGATAAAGACGTGGCTCTCGCAATCCGGTATGCGGTGGATAACGGTGCCAGGATCATCAATATGAGTTTTGGAAAATACCTGTCTCCTGATTATAAATGGGTAGATATGGCTGTGGAATATGCTGCAAAAAAGGGTGTACTGATGGTACACGCCGCGGGAAATGACGGAAAAAATGTAGATAGTATACAAATTTATCCCACGGGACTTGTGTCAAAGGGGCAAAGGAGCTCCAGCTTCATTCGGGTAGGAGCTTCAGACTACGAGGGCAGGCCTGCAAAAATAAGTAACTACGGTAAACGTAATGTTGATGTTTTTGCTCCGGGAATGCGGATACGTTCCACCACTCCATCGGGATATACTATTGCAGACGGAACCAGTCTGGCTGCTCCGGTAGTATCGGGACTCGCAGCGCTGATTTGGTCATACTTTCCTGATCTGACCGTTGCTGAGCTTAGGGAAGTATTAAAACAGTCTGTTACCTCTGTTTCTCCGCTTAAAGAGTTTTGCGAATGGGGAGGAGTTGTGAATGCTTATAAGGCTGTAAAAAAGGCACAGCAAATTTCGAAAATAAAATAAGGTGATTAAATTATTGGCATGTTCATTAGTAGCACTCATTTCTACTAATGTATGCGGGCAGACGGCAGACTTTTTGCTCGCTGAAAAATACTCTTCTGACAGTCTCTCAAGATATGCAGAACACAGGACCGTTGATGCTAACTGGCTTTCTCCAACCGAATTTAGCTATAAAACAGAACGCGCCGGGAAGCCCGTTTATCTGCTTGTAGATTGCCGGACCGGCAGTCGCAAACCCCTCTTCGACAGTAAGCTTCTTGCAGCGAAACTATCTGAAAAAGGGTTTCAGGCAAATGAAAGTAATTTGCTGGTCTATTCGGTTGAGAGAGACGCGAAAGACAAAGGATCTATAAATTTCTTATACAGAGGCAGGCGCTTTTCCTATAACAGCAGGACAAATCTCCTCAGCGAGATAAAGATAGCAGAAGGGAAAAAGGCGTTGAGA
>JBQGEO010000618.1:0-2972 GCA_052039655.1 Pararcticibacter sp. | reverse complement strand
CTGGATCACCTGGATGGCTATAAGGGAAATAAACCTGTCAGGGTGGGTAACCAGGCATACGAACATATTCAGAATGATATATACGGGCAGGTGATGATTTCGCTGATGCCTCTCTATACGGATCACCGTTTTGTTTTCAGGGAGCGTAAGGACTCGGATAAATGGATTAAAACGGTACTTTCTAAAATTGAACGTACAATAGACGAGAAAGATGCCGGAATATGGGAGTTTCGCAATTTTGCCAATACACATTGCTATAGTAATCTTTTTCAGTGGGCAGGGTGTTCTGCTGCTATGAAAATTGCGAAAACGATCGGGAACAAGCAGCTGGAAGAAAAGGCACTGTACTTAATGCAAAAGGCTGCTGCCCATATAGAGAGTTGTTACGACCCCAAAAGAAAGGTATATACTAATGCGACAGGAAGTTCGCATCTTGACGCGAGCACGCTTCAGCTGATCATGATGAATTATCTTGACCCTGCTTCTCAAAGAGCGAGAGATCATCTGAAAGCACTTGAGTCGGAGCTGAGAACTCCCCAGGGACTTTTTTACCGGTATCTTCATGCAGATGACTTTGGGAAACCCAAGACTACTTTCCTGATTTGCGCATTCTGGTACGTGGAAGCCCTTGCTTGTGTGGGACGTCTTGATGAGGCTATCCGCGAATTTGAAAATCTGCTTCAATTTTCCAATCACCTGATGCTGTTCAGTGAAGATGTGGATGAACTGAATGGCTCACAGTGGGGTAATTTTCCCCAGGCTTATAGTCACGTGGGATTAATGAATGCGGCTTACAGGATCGCGATGAAGCTGGACAGGCCGGTGTTTTTGTAAGCAGGAAATTAAGTTGAAAGCAGGAAATTAAGTTGAAAGTAGGAAGTTAAGTTGAAAGTAGAAAGTTAAAAGTTGAAAGTTTTAAAACGAGTAGTAAATAAGCGTTGAGTTCTCTTATTTACTACTGCTATAACTCTTCATGTCTTGAGTTATGATTTAGATGTACAAGTACACAACGGCTTTAACTTTAAACTTTCCACTTTAAACTTTTGACTTTAAACTTACTATGTTAGCAGGCGCCGCAAAGCCAGGGTTCGGAGGAGGCGGCGTACTTCACGGTAATCACGAAGATAGTAGCGGGCAGAAGAGATGTTGCTGCCTATCTTGATTGTGAATGCCTTTTCAGGGAGTGCTTTAAACATGTCTTCATCTGTGTGATCATCACCCAGCGCCATTATAAAGTCGTAGTCGTTGTTTTCCAGCCAGGAGAGGGAGACTTTTCCCTTATTCACTTCTACGTTTTTTATTTCGACGACTTTGTTTCCGGGAAGCATCTGCAAGCCTTTGTCTGCGGTGATAAAGCGAAGAGTATTCATGAGTTCATTTGCTCTCAGCTCTCCGAGTCCCTCTTCCACTTTCCTGTAGTGCCACACCAGGGAATAGCTTTTTTCTTCAATAAATGATCCGGGAGTCCTGTCTACGTAAGTTTCCAGGATAGGGCGAATCTCCTGCTTCCACTGGTTATAAAGGCCGGGGAGTTTCTGCCATTCGCCGTCTTTTCGTTTTTGCCATGCTCCGTGTTCTGCGATGATGTCCATGGGCATGCGGCCGAACCAGTCTTCAAGCGTCTGATAATTACGGCCGCTGACAATCACCACATTATTTGCAGGGTCTGACGTCAGCTGTTCGAGGATGTCGTAAAGGTCTTCATCCGGAAAGGCCAGATCGATATTCGATTTGAATCCAACCAGAGTTCCGTCATAATCCAGGAATATGACTCTATTGGAGGAAGTTAAGTAACCGTTTTCTATGTATGACCTGGCATTTAAGCCTATGTGTTTGGCTTGCATTGAATCCTGCATTTGTTTTACTTCGCCAAGTTTTTCCATATAGATCTTTACCCAGTGTTTGATGTTGAATTTTGATACCACGTCTCTCATCGCCTGCATACGGCGCTCCTGTTCTTTCAGGGGCATGTTCAGCGCTTCGATCATCGCCCTGTAGACTTCGCCAACATTGTTGGGATTTACGATCAGAGCGTCTATTAATTCCTTGGCAGCTCCGGCCATTTCACTCAGGATCAGAACGCCCGTGTTGTTTGTCCGGCTTGCCACATACTCCTTACAGACCAGGTTCATGCCATCGCGCATTGGGCTGATGAGACATACTTCTGCCATATTATAAAGAGCGGAGAGCATTTCGACCGGAAATGACCGGTAATAGTAATTAACGGGTGTCCAGTTAAGCGTCCGGTAACGGGCGTTTATATTGCCTACCAGTTTGTCTATTTCATCCCTCAGATCCTTATACTGGGCGACGGTATCGCGTGATGGGACGACGATCATATAAAGAACGACATTCTCGAGATATTCGGGGTTTCTCTGGAGAAGCATGTCGAATGCCTGAAGCCTCTGCAGGATACCCTTACTGTAGTCGAGCCGGTCGATAGAAAGAATCATCTTACTATCATGAAAAGTTTCCTTTAGGGAATTTACATTTGCGAGGACCTCTTCATTTGTAGTGAGTTCCTCGAATTTCTTGTCGTCTATTCCCATCGGAAACGGCTCTGCCACCACCTGTCTGTCGTCGTAACTTAGCTCATTTCCAAAGGAATGCACCGGCAGCAGTCTGGTGACAGAACTGATAAAATGCCTTACATCATCGAACGTGTGAAAGCCCAGCAGATCTGCACCAAGCATATTTTGCAGGATCTCTGCCCGCCACGGAATGAGTCTGAATAGTTCATATGATGGAAATGGAATATGCAGAAAGAAGCCTATGGTGATTTCCGGCTGTTCTGCCCTGATCAGGCCCGGCAACAGCAGCAGCTGGTAGTCGTGGATCCATATCCTGTCTCCAGGCTCGGCCACCTGAAAAATTGCCTCTTTAAATTTTTGATTTACGGCTACATAGCTGTCCCAATAACTTTGTTCGTATTTAGCATAGGTTGGGTGATAATGAAAGACGGGCCAGAGTGT
>JBQGEO010000617.1:0-2939 GCA_052039655.1 Pararcticibacter sp. | reverse complement strand
GCCTGGTAGTCCTTGAGGTCTTTGTAGCTGATAAGACCACCTCCGCGTTCCATTTCTTTAACGATATGCCGGGCAACTGGACCTTCATAAAAGCCGGCTCGTCCCTTATCTCTGATAAGGGCAAATGTATTCGCCAGCTCTGCCTGAATAAGGATGTCTCCTTTCTCCCAGCTTCCCTCTTTTAAAAGCGACATGCCTGAAGGGTTTTGTTTTTGGAACATCGTCCTGTTCCTGTTGAACTCGGCAGCCTGTCTGGCAGTTATGGGAAATCCATTTTTGGCAAGATCCACAGAAGGCTGGACTACATCTTTCCAGCTCAGCCTGCCATATCTTTTATGGGCTTTCACCATTCCGTCGACTGTACCGGGCACTCCGGCAGCCAGGTGGCCGTAGAGGCTCTTTTCCGTTATGGCTTTTCCCTGCTCATCAAGATACATATCGCGGCTCGCCAGGCCGGGGGCTTTTTCCCGGTAATCGAGAGAGGCAATGTTCCCCTTATGATCTCTGTAAACAAGAAACCCTCCTCCTCCGATATTTCCTGCGTTAGGATATACCACAGCCAGGGCAAATTGTACGGCAACTGCTGCGTCAATGGCGTTTCCTCCTTTTTTCAGGATTGCGAGCCCTACCCTGGACGCTTCAGGATGAGCGGAAACGACTACTCCATTCTTATAAAATTGCTGGGCTGATACTGTCTGAACAAACAGAACGGCACCAAAGAATAAATTGTAAATGAATCTCACTTGATGTATGGTTATATGATTATACTGATAGACCGTTTGCTCCGCCGGAGGGACCGCCGGCCGGTAAAAAAAATTATCATTTCCGGCGGTACTTCAGGCTTGCAAAATAGTCTATTCAGATAAACAGTATAAAAATTCGTAAATGAAAAACCGTAATTGTATTATCTTTTTATTGCTTTTCGTCTCTCAGGCTGTCTTCGGACAGGCATGGATATCCGGCAAACCGTATTTCGACAGTGAAAAATGGACCGAATTCATTCCCGGAGATATGCCTTTGGTTATCAGTGTTCCACACGGAGGAGATATCCTGCTGCCTGAAGTTCCGCTCCGTGCATGTGAGGGAGCTGTTACTGTAACTGATAGCAGGACTATTGAGCTGGCCAGAGAGATACAGGATGCTTTTCAGAGAAAATACAAAATGCGCCCTTTTATCATCATATGCCATTTATCAAGGAAGGCAGTTGATCAGAACCGAGAGATAGCGTCCGGGACCTGCGGCAATGAAATGATGAAGAAGCCCTGGCAGCAGTTTCATGACTATATTGATACTGCACTTTCTCTTGCAGTAAGGAAGTTTGGATTGTCCGTGTATATAGATTTGCATGGTCATGGACATCCTGTACAACGCCTTGAACTGGGATACGGAATCAATGGAAATGAGCTTCCCCGGCTTTCCGGTGGGGAAGACACCAGGGACCTTGCCAGTAAATCTTCACTAAACAATCTGTTAAGTCTGAACAGTAACACCAATTTTAAAGACCTGATGATTGGCGATTATTCTTTTGGAACTCTGATTACGGATAAAGGCAGTCCCGCTATACCCGGTAAGCAAATAAAGGAACTGAATGAAGGGGAGAAGTACTTTAACGGGGGATATAATACACGAAGATATACGTCAGAGGACTATCCCAGGGTTTTCGGATGGCAGATCGAATCCAATTATAAAGGGGTGAGAGATCCTGCGGGAAGGCCTGTATTCGCCGCAGCATTTGCTGAAGCGTTTATGATTTTTCTTCGTAAGAATACTTCTATCGTATTGTAGGATTATAAAAGTTGTTTCTGTTTGTTTGGGCCCGGTTTTTCCGGGCCTTTATTTTGCTTTTCTTGTTGTATTTGTGTTTTTATTTTGTTTTTGCTTTTGTTTTTGCGCTTTTTATGAAAAAAACAAAAAAAATATACATGGAATGTTCAATTCTTTTATTTTTATAAACGGATATTGACGCTAATGATTTAATACTACATGGCCACTTATGACTTGCTAAAAGAAAAACTATTACTGGAACAGATTGCAAATGGAGATGAATATGCATTCAGGCAGGTTTTTGAGACATATAAAGGTCGCGTCTATACTTTTGTAGTAAACTATATCCATTCGGAAGCAGATGCAGAGGAGATAGTTCAGGAGACATTCATGACCCTCTGGCAGAATAGAATGAGCCTTGGGAGAATTGACCATCCCAGAAATTACATTTATACAGTTGTCCGGAATAAGACCATAAACTATATGGCTAAAGCCGCCAGAAATGAAAAGATCCTCCGATCCATCCTTGCCAGCATGAGTTGTGAACTTAATCCTGTAGAAGAGCGGATGAATCTCAAGGAAAGTCATGGCCTTATCAGGAATGCTGTTTCCCATTTATCAGAACAAAAACAAAAAGTTTTCTTCATGAGCCGGGAGCAGGGGCTTAATCATGAGCAGATAGCCGCAGAAACCGGTTTGTCAAAAAGTCGTGTAAAGAACATAATTGTAGAAGTTCTGAAGTATATAAAGCTGCATCTTTCTGAGAGTGCAAAGATCATCTCTCTTCTGCTGTTTTTATTCTTTAGATCAGATAATTAAATAAGCCTCTACGGCAGTGTTTTCCTGATCGCTTGAAATCGCTCCGCGCCGTTTCTGTAACCTCTATGTCAATGTGCTTTCCTAAGATCAGTTTTAGTTTGATTTTATACGCCTGTTGCAGATTTAATAAAAAATAATTTTCTCCGGTCCTTATATCGCTTCTGTCTGTCTATTATAGAAAGGGATTTGAAAACCATTATGGAAAGCAATAAGGGTGACATTAATCAGCGATTCAGGTATCTGCTTACCAAATATAAAGACAAACAATCTTCTTTAGAGGAGATGAAGGAGTTGTTCGGGTATTTGAACGAAGATCACTACAGAAAAGTTTTGGAATCGGAGATGCTTGAGGATTA
>JBQGEO010000616.1:0-1616 GCA_052039655.1 Pararcticibacter sp. | reverse complement strand
CTGATATCGGGAGACGAAAATGCATGACTTCTATAGGGATTATTTCAATTCCCTGAACAGAGAATGGCTCGGTTCCGATATCATGTAAATTGATCAAAGGAACACCCGGATATTTTTTTTCTGAAAATGCGTAATAAAAATCACGCTTTATTGCCTCCTGTACTCTCGGGGTGGCGTACACATCCATCGCTCTCTTCTGGAAATAATTAAAGGCACGGACATCATCCAGGCCCGCTATATGATCTTTATGTTCATGCGTAAACAAAACTGCATCCAGCTTCCTGACTTTGGCCCTCAACATTTGATACCGGAAATCGGGACCTGTATCTATCACGATATGCTTCCCGTCTACCTGCAAAAACACAGAAGTACGCAAACGCTTATCATGTGAATCTGAAGATGTACATACGGGGCAGTCGCATCCAATGACAGGGATGCCCTGCGATGTGCCTGTTCCTAAAAAAGTTATAATCACAATTGCAGAGATGTTTGTTTTAAATGATAAAGAAACTGCTTTTGTTTTTCGTCGAGCAAACTTTCGTTTATCGGAACCTGCTGCAACAACTCTGCAAGTGAATTTATCTTACTCTCAAGACTGGAGAACTTGTTAACCACAACCATTTTACTGCTTTCCAGAAGGCAGGCTGCCGTTTTAAAATTTCCTTTTTCATAACGTACCCGGTAGTCGAGGGCGTTTAATAAATGCTCCAGCTTATCCAGCGTATATGGTGTATATGAAAGTGCCATCAGCTCAGTAATTTCGGTACACGAAGTTACGATTTCAAACGGTTGCCTGATGAATTTATCTCAAATCTACCACTTCTACTCCGGGATGCTTCTTCGGGTCGAATGCAAAAAATGACTCTGCAACCTTGACATTAGGAGTAAACGTTTTAATTGTATAGGTATAGTGGCTGCCGTTCTTATCAAAAATAAGAGCCTTCGCAATCTGACGGGTTAGTTTGTCTATATTTAAGCGTACCTTAAAGAACGACTGCTTGTTGTCTGTCGGACTCAGATCGATAACATGATAAACTCTCCCACCCTGTTTAACATCACCGGTGTAGAGGTATTTAAATCCCTTTTCATATATGGTAAAGATCTTAGCAGGGTTTAAGGATTTACTGCTGTTATCGACATCACTTAGCTGCACTTCTTTGTCGGCCTTCAGATAGCTCCACTGGCTCTTCCCGTCGCTTATCAACTCCTGGTCGTTCATTGATACGAAGTATTTATTAGTCCTGGGTTGAGTATAAAGAGTCCCCGAAACCGTCTGATTTATTTTAGCCTGCGGATTATTAATAGTATAGGTAAAATCAGTCTTTATCGTGCTGTAAGAGGAATATTTTTTACTTACCGCAGCCAATATTGCTTTTGCTTTTGCATCTGTCTGCGCTTTGGAAGCAAACACGCTGAATATTATTACAAGAACACTTAAGAAAATTCTTCTCATCTGGTATTTTGAATTTGTAGCATTATTTCCCACAGGTACATCCTGATGGCAGATCTATATTGGACATCATTTACCTGAATTGGTTTAAATGTTCCATAGATATCATCTGTTAACCTTTATTGAGATTTTCCAGGAACTGTTCCAGTGCATAATCATCAGGTAA
>JBQGEO010000615.1:0-4445 GCA_052039655.1 Pararcticibacter sp. | reverse complement strand
CCTGAGTAGTGCGGATAAATAGAGAAATATCTGGAAGCAAACTTAACTACTTTATGATTCTGAGGATCTATCTTTTCCTCCTGGTTCCTGTTTACAAACATCATAATCCCAGTATAGACCAGGAATGCTCCAAACAGATATAGTATCCAGCCAAACTGGTTGATTAAAGTAGCACCAAGGAAGATAAACAGGAAACGCATAAGTACTGCTCCTACGATACCCCAGAACAAAACACGGTGATAATACTTAGGCTCCACAGAAAAAGCACTGAAGATCAAAACCATGACAAATATGTTATCAACGGAGAGCGCGTATTCTATTACATATCCCGTGAGGAACTCCAGGGCAAGGTTCTGCCTGTAGACCTGCATACTTCCCGAAAAATCAAGCGGGTTGAGCTGAATATTATGAAGGTGCTTTTTGGTGACTACGGCCAGCTGGTCGAAGCTTTCGATGCCGTGCAGTTTATGTCCTTCTGCGAGTAGTAAAAAGTAAAATCCGATTGCGAAAGATACCCAGATGGCACTCATAACCGCTGCTTCCTTTAAACTTACGGCATGATCCTTCTTATTGAAAAGCCCCAGATCAATGGACAGCATCAGGACGATAAAAAGTATGAATCCTCCAAAAAATATGATTTCGCTTGACATGCTATTTTTTTCGTTCAGTAGTAAACCTTACCAGTCGTTCAAGCCCTGTGCGGGCTTCATTCTCGGGAAACGTGTTAAGAATTTCGAAAGCCTCATCCTGGAATCTCAGCATCTGCATCTCTGCATAAGCGAGTCCTCCGTTATTCCTGACAAAATGAATCACTTCAGCAACCTTGCTGCTGTCCTCATTATGATTCTTAACGAGATTGATGATATGATGTTTTTCTTTAGTGGAAACTTTATTTAATGTGTAAATAAGAGGGAGTGTAATTTTCTTCTCTTTTATGTCTATGCCAAGTGGCTTTCCAACATCGTCGGTACCAAAATCAAAGAGATCGTCTTTAATCTGAAAAGCCATTCCTGTTTTTTCGCCGAACAGCCGCATCTTAGCCACAGTAGCTGAATCCGCTCCTGCTGATGCTGCTCCGCAGGCACAGCAGGATGCTATCAGAGTAGCTGTCTTTTGCCTGATCACTTCATAATAGATATCTTCACTGATATCAAGCCGCCTGGCTTTTTCCATTTGCAGCAATTCACCTTCGCTCATCTCTTTCATGGTGTCAGAAATGATTTTCAGCAAATTGAAATCGTCATTATTCAAAGCCAGCAGCATACCGGTTGCAAGAAGATAGTCTCCAACCAGAACAGCAACTTTATTTTTCCAGAGGGCGTTAACCGAAAAGAAGCCCCTTCGTTCGTATGAATTATCGACCACATCATCGTGTACCAGCGTTGCGGTGTGGATCAGCTCTACGAACGTAGCCGCACGATAAGTCGCTTCTGTGATCCCTCCGCAAAGGCTCGCGGAAAAAAACACGAACATCGGCCTTATCTGCTTCCCTTTTCTCTTTACTATATAATGCGTAATGCGGTCAAGTAACGGTACGGAACTTTTCATGGAGGATTTAAACTTCCCCTCGAAATCATCCAGTTCCTTCTCTATTGGTTTTTTTATCTCGTCAAGCTTCAGCATGAATTACGTTAAGCAGTATCTGAGACATTCTTACTGCCCCCTGCTGCAAACATAATTTAAAAATTCCAAGTATGGAAAAGGTGAAAGCTGATAGCTGACAACCCTATAAAAAAAATCCCGGGCGGGCACCCGGGAATTAAGTATGATGAGTTTAGAAAAGGGGCGGTATTAATCAAGCTCTGCGTAAACAGGCTTTTTCACTCCGTTGTCGTAAGGCTTAAGACTCTTCTTGAGCAACTTACGGGCAACGTGAATACGCGTCTTAACTGTTCCAATCGGAATAGCGAGATAATCTGCAATTTCGTGGTATTTATGTCCTTCGAAATACATGCTGAAAGGCACATAGTATTCTTCAGGTAACTTACTAAGGGCGAGTTTAATATCATCCATTACGAATTTTGACTCTCCCTGGTTTTTAGTGGAACTGAATACAAGATTAGCAGAGGAAATTTCATCTGATTTTGTCACGAACGAACTGATCTTCACAAAGCGGCGGTAGTTGTTAATGAAAGTGTTTTTCATAATTGTATACAACCATCCTTTGAGATTAGTCCCCTCTTTAAACTTATTATAATAAGTAATCGCTTTTAGCAAAGTATCCTGAACCAGATCATTTGCATCATCTGCATCGTGAGTAAAGTGTAGTGCATACATCTTCAGTGAACTTGCCTGACGCATAACCATTGTGTTGAATTCGATCTTAGTCATCTTTAAAGGATTTTAAGGGTGATTGTTACATTATTTGTTTAAGCAATCAGTTTGTTTTTTTCAATAAACGAACTTGCTACTAACAATACAACAACTATGCTAAAAGGCCGGAATGACTAAGAACGACGATATAAAAGCTAAAAATTAATACAGATTTAACATCTAACGGGAGCTATAAAACATTCACTTCCCGCTCCAGCGTGATGCCGAATTGCTGTTTTACATCCTGAATTACAGATTCAGAAAGACTATAAATCTCTGATCCTGTGGCATTTCCAAAATTAACCAATACCAGTGCCTGATTTTTCCAGGTACCGCTGTTATTTATTTTTCTCCCCTTCCACCCACATTTTTCAATCAGCCACCCAGCGGCCAGCTTAACTGTACTATTTGGTAGACAGTAGTGTACTATGTCTGGAAAACTAGACTGTAGCTGTCTGAATTCGTCTACCCCTATTACGGGGTTTTTAAAAAAACTGCCTGCATTCCCAATGGTAGAAGGATCCGGCAGCTTGTTTACCCTTATTTCGGAAACGACCTGGGAAATATCCCTTATCCCCGGCTGTTCAATTCCTCTCCTTTGAAGTTCCTGGTTTATCGCTCCATAGCTGGTATTGATATGAGCCTGGGTGGAAAGTTTAAAACAAACCTCTGTAATAATTACTTTACCTTTAAGTTCTCTTTTAAATATGCTGTCGCGGTAAGCAAAATTGCAATCCTGCTTATAAAACACCGAAAACTGCCCGCTTTCGATATTGAAAGCCCTGCATGAATAAAAAACATCCTTCACTTCAACTCCATAAGCACCTATATTCTGCACCGGGGAAGCGCCAACAGATCCGGGGATGAGGCTTAAATTCTCTACTCCCGCAAAGCCCTGTGCAACGCAGAACAACACAAAAGTATTCCATACCTCTCCTGCCCCGGCCTTGACGAAAACCTCCGTTCCGTTCACTTCTGATTCTATTCCCCTTATATTGATCTTAACAACGAGTCCGTCGAAATCTTGTGTGAATAAAATATTACTTCCGCCTCCCAGGATCAGCCTTGGGACCTGCATCCATTTATCCTCTGAAAACAATTGTTTTAATTCATCTTCTGAATTGACCACAACAAACCACCGTGCTTTTACATCAACTCCGAAGGTGTTGAACTCTTTTAACGATACATTCTCTGCAACCTGCAACATCTTTAGTATTTTTCTGAGCCGAATTTCGGATTTAAATCGAAGTATATGTAATAAAATTAAAACAGAATAGCACATTGATTAATTTAACGAGGCAGAAAAGAAAATAAAACTATATTTTTGACTAGTGGAAAATCAGGACAAAAAGAAAGAACTTATAATTGATGCTGCCTTAAAACGTTTTGCCCATTTCGGATTATCGAAAACAACCATGACAGAGATCGCCAATGACCTGTCGTTATCCAAAGCATTACTGTATTATTACTTTCCCGATAAAATAAGCCTCTATTCTGCGGTTCTGGGACACATCATAGGATTGATGGACAAGGAGCTGAAGAAAGGGGTCGGCAATGTATCAAGTAGTCACGAGGCCCTGGAACTGTTCCTGAATAAAAGACAAGAATTTATCAGTAAATATTATAACCTGCTCGACTTTACAAAAATCACCGGCTCTGACCTACCTGAGGAGCTTGCCACCATGTTTAGAAAAGCGAAGCAATCTGAAATTACTATCCTTACTACTATATTGAATAAGGGAATAGAGCGAAAAGAGTTACAAACATTTGACAGTGAAGAGATTGCCGTCTTGCTAATGGAAGCTTTGGGGGGGATTGTATTTAGTGTACTAAAGGCCAATTCCCGGCCATTTTTTCCGGAGAAAGAACAATTTGACACGATATTGAAACGCCAGAAAAAACTAGGTGAAATATTCTTAAATGGTCTGAAAATGGCTTCATAAAGCGACAACCACCACTAAATTTATCATTTAGCGCCGACTATTTTATACTTTTTTTTGCGTGGTAGCTTTTTTGGTCGTATTTTTGACCAAACTATTAAAAAAGTCAAAAGATAGAATGGCCGAAATTGATAAGAAAAGAGAACAGATTATTGAAAGCGCAATCAGACGGTTTTCTCACTTTGGTGTTCA
>JBQGEO010000614.1:0-1560 GCA_052039655.1 Pararcticibacter sp. | reverse complement strand
TTTGCTTTTAGATGAGATAATCGTTACGCCGGTGTACTCCTCTATACCCTGGATGATAAAGTCTACGGTCTTTGAAGCGGACAGATACGTCAGAATTGAATACAAGGCCGACTCTATTCCCAGAATAAAAGCTGCGCAGATGAATATAGCGACATTGATGATCATGATAATGTCGCCTATGGAGAAAACACTCTTCCTGTTAATGTATACGGCAATGATCTCCGTACCGTCTAATACACAGCCCCCCCTCATCGCAAATCCTATCCCGGCACCGAGAAAGAAACCTCCAAATATGGAAATGAGAAGCTTATCATGGGTAATAACTGGAAAGTCGAATAAGAAAATGACCGTAGAAAGCCCCACTACCGCAAACAAGGTGAAGACAGCAAACGATTTGCCTATCTGACGGAGGCCAAGCAAAATAAAAGGCGCATTAAATACAAGGAGCCAGACGGATACCGGAACGCCCGTTATATGATTCGCAAGAAGGGAAATCCCGGTCACTCCGCCGTCAATAAACTGGTTGGGTACCAGGAATCCTTTAAGGCCAAAAGCCGCAAGTAAAACTCCGGTAACGACAAATAAAACCTTGGCAAGTCGTTGTTTTAGCGATAAAACGTACTTTTTTCGTCTGTTAATCATATAAATAAAAGTGCACTATGGTGATACCGGGGGATAAATATTCTTCCTTTTACCGGGAAGGCCAAATATAATATGTGGTACCCGTTCTAATATAGAGAAAAATCTTCAGATAACAGCTGATGAGAATATTTAAAGCGGATGCGGCTTGTGATTACCGGGATATCAGCCGGGCTTAAATTAAATTTTGAACTACCGAAAGATATATTCATATTTGCTTTAGATCAATGAAACAATTCGGTTTACATATTTGGTGGTGGCACTTCGATATTTCGTAGTGGCAATCCATATGTGTATACTTTTTAAAAATAAACAGGGTTGCCCGCAAGGCAACCTTTTTTTTTGCCGGGCGGGCAGAAAAACAAACTGGTAATGAAACAGATTTTAAACCATTTATTCGAACACAAAAGCTTCAACTCACAGGAAGCCAGGACTATTCTCACAAATATCAGCAATGGAAAATACAATGCATCGCAGATGGCGGCATTTATGACTGCCTATTGTATGCGAAGTATAACGGTTGACGAGCTGGAAGGCTTTAGAGATGCGATGCTCGACCTCTGCCTTAGCCCCCGCCTGGATCAGTATGCGCTGATAGATCTGTGCGGTACAGGCGGAGACGGCAAGGATACATTTAATATCTCCACCCTCGCTTCCTTTGTGGTAGCCGGAGCCGGTTACCTGGTAGCGAAACATGGCAACTATGGCGTTTCGTCGGGATGTGGTTCTTCCAATGTGATGGAATTCTTAGGTTATAAATTCAGTAACAGCCCCGCCCACCTGCAAAAGAGCGTTGAAAAAGCCGGAATATGTTTTCTGCACGCCCCACTCTTCCACCCTGCGATGAAGAATGTGGCTCCCATACGAAAAGAACTGGGAGTAAAAACATTTTTCAATATGCTGGGGCCTATGATCAATCCG
>JBQGEO010000613.1:0-3566 GCA_052039655.1 Pararcticibacter sp. | reverse complement strand
CCGGTCCACTTTCCTGTTTCCATTTTCCCGTTCCGGCAGACGGGCTGTTTCCGCTAAGGACGGCAGAGGTTTCATTGCACAAGTACTGATCCGGCCCGGCGGCTGCTGCCGTAACATTCGGAAGAACCTCAATATGAGTAATAGTGGAATATACTTCTGGGCAGGCTCCATTCCGTACCACTGCCCGGAACCACATATCTGTGCTGAGATTATAGAAGGGACAGTTAGCCGAAGTAGCGGCGACATTAGTCCATGTGCTAAAATTATCAGTAGATTGCTCCCACCTCACCACAGTTCCCTTTTCTCCTGAGAGTGAAATTGTTACAGAGTTTACACCTGTACATACCCGGGGAACACTAGCAGAGGTGGTTCCTCCTTCAGCAGGCTCGTCTACCTGCACCTTAACCGGATCTGAATACACAAAACCTGTACATCCGGAAGCCTGGCTTGCCCTTACCCGGTACCATACTGTCTGAGTGAGAATGCCGGGCGCATAGGTGTCACTTGCAGCACCGGCGATATCTGTAAAATTCACATTATCGGCAGACCACTGCCACTGGATCTGATCCGCCGATGAATAGGAAGTCAAGGTAAGTACCCCTGGGTCGGTCCCCCTGCATATGGCAATATTGCCACCGCTGATGATCCCTTTCACCGGAAAGGCCATCACATTTACCGTTAAGATGGCTGCGCTTTCTTTGCATGCGGCGTCTCCGCTCGTTGCATCATTCTTTATCTTCCATTCAAACTGATATGTTCCTGGCAGCAAACCTGTAACATTAGTATTATAAAGAGAAGGGTTGGCGATGAAAGCTGACGGCCCGGAGAGCTTCGTCCAATGTCCGGTTTCTCCATTAGATGCCAAGGGTTCATTTCCCGTCAGTTGGATGGAATTATTTGACCCGGTACTGTTCAGGCAAACCTGTAATGGAGAACTAACGGTGGCGTTCGTCACCGGCTTTCTTACGATAATCTGCATGACAGATATCTCGTCGGGACAAGGAGCAACTCCCTTTATCCGCCACTCAAGCTGATAACTATTTCCCGGCTGAAGATTGCTTACTATCGCTTCAGGATCTGAAACAGATGAAAATGACAGGGAACCTCCGGGAGACAGTTCTTTCCATTCTCCGGAGAAACCTGATCCCGGGTTGTTTCCATTAAGTTTGTAACTGGATGGATTACATACTATCACATCTGCCCCTGCATTCGCGACAGGAGTAGTAGCGTTTACAACGATCCTGAGAGAACCACTTACAGCTTCACAAGCATTATAACTTCTGACAATCCTCCGGTACCAGGTCGTTGCAGTCGGGTAAACGGTAAGTGTTTCCTGACTGGCACCTCCGATAGCGGTCCATGACAAGTTATCGGGTGAAGATTCCCATGAATAAGAATATGAAGGCGCAACAAAACCGTTATCGCCGCCGGACAATGCATCTGTCGACAAAACCACAGCTTCTCCCGGACATGAAATCATGCGATCTGCTTTAACTGAATTTGAGATATCGGTCAGAACATCGAGAACCATTTGATCCGGAACTCCTGTACAGGTACCGTTGCTTATGGTCCAGAAGAATTCGTATCGCTTGCCCTTTTCGAGGTTGCTCACAGTCGTATTATAATAAGCGGGATTGTCTATTACAGAAGTCTGTCCTGCTGCCTGAGTCCATGTACCACTTCCAATCAATGGCTGATTACCGTTTAGCTGGTATATAGGACTCTCATTAAGAAGACATAACTTAACATCGGATCCTGCATAAGAAGAGGTCGGCTGAGGATCAACTATGATTGTAATTGGATCTGAATATGCGGCACTGCATACTCCATTTCTCACTAAAGCACGAAACCAAGTAGTTTGAAGAAGTTTTTCGTATCCATAAACAATTCCTGTTGCACCGCTTATCGAACTCCAGGTATTTCCGAAGTCCACCGATTTTTCCCATTGGACGCTCGTGCCAACATAGTCTTTAAGCGTCAGCGTACCGGGGGTCGAAGACTCAATACAATAAACGATCGGATCGATTGTTGAGACAGTTCCACCAACCGAAGGGAAATCGACTTTTACCTGACAAAAGTTGGATGGAACCAAATTTGTGCAGCCCGCATCGTACCCTTTTCCCCCCACCTGAACTCGAAAAAAGGTCGTTTGAAGAATATTTGGATATATCAAAACATCAGAGGTGCTATTTATGGTATTCCAGGTAATACCATCTCCTGACACCTCCCAACGAACAACTTTTTGATTGTATCCTGATGCTTTTAATGTTATGGTAGATCCGACGCAAACCGTTTTCTCGATGGGACTCTCAAGGCATGCCACCGCCCCTCCAGTTGCCTTTTGATAAACGGTAAGAATAATCTCCTTGCCTTCCTCACATCCTCCTGGATTTCGAACTTTCCAATTTAATTTATATGTGCCGATCTGCAACTTAGAAATCAATGCATCGGGCTTCGAAGCATCATCAAACTGGTATCCTGAAGGGCCTGAAAGAACTGTCCATTTTCCAGTTTCTCCATTTGCGGAACTAGGAGATGCTGCATGCAACTGGTATTTGTTATTCATTGTAGTGAAATCGCATAACACAGCATCTACGCCGGCGTCAGCATTTATCAATGCATAAAACGTCACAAACTGACTACTGCTAACTGCCGTTCCGCATTCATTATTATATGCCACCGATACCGTGTATTTCTTTCCCGGTTCCTTAAATTTGATTTTAGGAAATGCTTTTTTGTCCGACCCGTCTATAAATTCATAATCCCCGCCGCTTACACTCCACTGATAGGTCTTATTCTTGCCGAACCCTTCATAAACTGGTTTCAGTCTTGTCTCTGCTGAAAAATCAACGTCGACAGGAACACCAAGACATATTTTAGCCTCGGATGGTTGTGTCACCTTAAGCCCTCCTGCCACCACAAACGGTTTATCCAGCACCACATCGTCGCAGGAATTAGAAACCGTAAGCCTGAGAATGTAGTTCCCGGGTTTATTAACCTGGATCGCAGGTGCTTTACTGGTATCCTGGTCAAGAAAAACAATCCCATCTGTAACCACCACCCCGCTTATAGAATCCAGCACCTGCCATAAATATCGCTTGTTACACAGATTAGCAATGTTCGTCTTATTTATCGTCGTTAAAATGGCCGAATTACAGGGTGCAGACTGAGTAAATTCGAAATCCGGAACCGGCGGATCCGAAATACAGATATCATGGATCATTTCAGTCGGTTCACATGTATTATTGCTCGCTACCAGTTTGATATTATAAGTACCATGTTCGTCAAACTGGTAAATGAGATCCTGCATCTTCGACTTGAGGCTCCAGTTAGTCTCGGTACTCTTTTTAACATACCATTTATAGTTCGTCATCTTATCACAGGCATCCCCGGTAGCTGTAGGAGATTCCCCTGGTATGGTCGTGTTCATAAAGGATACCACCTTTCCCTTACAGCCGCCTTCCACCGGTACCTCAAACTCTGCGGCGGGCATCATAAATACCTTTGCATAGGTGGTAATGGGAACAGATGAGCCTGTGCAAAAATCCGCAGACAAGAAAATATTC
>JBQGEO010000612.1:0-7266 GCA_052039655.1 Pararcticibacter sp. | reverse complement strand
GTTTTTGACGAGAATTCCTCTGTTTTAATAGTTTAGTAGTCGTTAAAAAAGAAAAAATAAATATTGAAAATTAAATTATGTTAATATATTTGTAAAGAGCACGGTGTTGCACGGTATATTGATATTTGATTTCGTGTTTTTATTTTGCTCTTAGATAACTAATTTTTAATTATAACTGATTGTGTATGAGTTTTTCCTTTGTGAGGTGTAAGCGCGCTTTTTCTGTTCTTGTGTTTTGTTGTTTTATGCTCCGTGCTTATAGCACGGTTTCTCAGCACAATATTCTTTTATTCGGAGCAGTGCCTGATGGAAAAACAGTCAATACATCCGCTATTCAGGCTGCTATAGATAAAGGAGCGAAGGATGGAGGGAAGGTACTAATTCCTGAAGGTTCTTTTGTGACGGGCACATTGTTTCTTAAAAATAACACAACATTGGTTCTCTCGCCCGGAGCCAGGTTGCTCGGCTCTGTGAACCTTTCGGATTATCCCCGGGTAAAAACAGACTTTCGTTTTTGGGGCGATACATGGGTAAGTCAGGCGCTTATCATAGCACATAATGTCCGTAATATTACCATAGAGGGTACCGGAACGATTGACGGACAGGGCGGTCATTTTAAATTAACGACCAACAAGAAGCCCGACAGATATCGTAACAGGCCTTACTTATTATGGGTTGCAGGATGTACCAATGTGCTGGTCAGAGATATTGAGCTGAGAAGTTCTGCTATGTGGATGCAATCTTATATCCGCTGTCAACAGCTCCGGATAGACGGTATCAGGGTGTTTAATCATTCCAATAAAAACAACGATCTGATGGATATCGATGGATGCAAGGATGTTGTCATCACGAGGGTCATCGGCGATTCCGACGATGATGGTATTACATTTAAAGGAACCTCAGACCGTGTATCAGAAAATATCGTAGTATCCGACTGTATCATAAGCAGCCACTGCAATGCGCTGAAGTTTGGTACTGAAACCACTGCCGGGTTCCGGAATGTAACAGTCACCAACCTGGTTATCAGAAAGTCGGCTGTAAAAACAGCTCTGACAGGCCGCCCGGAGGGAATATGCGGTATTGCCCTGGAAATGGTAGATGGTGGCCTGATGGAAAATGTCAGTATATCAAATGTGGTGATTGATGGCACGTATGTGCCTCTGTTCGTTCGCCTTGGTAACAGGGCGCGGAAGCATTATGCTGAAGCCCCCGAACCGGCACCGGGCAGAATGCGGAATATACAACTGTCAAACATAACGGCAGAGGCCTCCGGTTTTATCGGATGTGCCCTTACAGGGCTTCCTGATCAGAAGATAGAAGGGATCTCTATTACAAACAGCCGCTTTGTGTTTCCGGGCGGCGGACTTGAGGAACATGCCCGGAAGGTGGTAGAGGAACTACCGGATTTGTATCCTGAGTCGACCATGTTCGGCCCCCTGCCTGCATTTGGGCTATATGCCCGGCATATTCGTGGTTTAGATCTTCAGGGTATTTCTTTCCAGCTCAAGTCAGGCGACAGCCGTCCCGCTGTAGTCTGCGACGATGTGAACGGAGGGATGATTTCCGGGATATCATCAGACCGCGCCCAGGGCCATATCAGAATACTAAATAATTCAAATATAACGCTGAAGTAGAAAGATTAAATCAGCTCCGCTCAAAACTCCAAATAGTATGAAAATTAAAGCTTCACTCCTGTGTTTATGTTTTTTCATAAGCTTAAGCGGGAAGTCTCAGACTCCGCCCGCTGCTGATCTTCTTAGAGCTATGAAAGAATCTGCGAATTATGCATCTGCCCTTCTTCTTGATGCGGATGGCAAATCGCGGTGTGATTATAATATCATTGAAGGGAAATGGTACCCGTATGAAGAACCATGGCACACCGGACAGCTTATCCTTGGATTGCTTGATGCCTATAAGGTAACAGGAGATTCCGGGATGCTGGCTGCTGCCCGGAAGGCGGGGAACTGGTGGATCGGACTGGAGGTTAAAGACCATCCTAAACTGAAGGGCATGGTAGCTGCCACTCATGGTGATGCAATAGGCAATGATCAGATCGTATTTGCCACCATCAGTGATGGTACACCCGGCATATTTGAATTAAGCAAGGTTACGGGAGATAAGAAATATGCCAAGGTTGCATCGTCTGCATGCCGCTGGATGCTTAATAATATGTATTACCCTGAAAAAGGGGTATGCTATGACCTGGTTGACCTGAAGACCGGTGAAGTTTTAAAAGAAAACAGCCCGTTCTATAAAGATAAGGAGAATCAGACACTGGAGGATGTATCCCGCCCGAACACAGAAGGCTCCCCGTTTAAAGACGCCTATGAGTTTACAGGAGATAAGAAATTCAAAGAAGCTCATATTCTGCTCTGTAATTCACTGATTGAAAAGCAGAATAAAGATGGTATCTGGATGAGGTATATGCCTAACCATATCGAAGAGTCATCCTTTCATCCCCGCTTTAATCTGTGGTATGCAGAATCGCTCCTGGAAGCTTATGAACTGACGAAAGACCGGAAGTATCTGGAGGCAGCGGCGAAAACCGCCCGCACCTATGCAAAAGCGCAAAAGAAAGACGGCACTATCTTCTATGAAAACTATACAGATGGAAAACCCTCAGATAAAGGCTCAGTCTGTGGGTCAGCCGTAGCGTTTGCCGGCATCGTCTGGATGCGACTTGCAGGTTATGGATACAGCGAATTTATTCCCTCCTACGAAAAAAGCATTCACTGGATCCTGAAGAACCGGTATGCCGCAGATCACCCGGATCCAAATGTTCGCGGTGCCGTGATTAATACCCGCATGCGCTCTAAAAACGGACAGATCTGGCTGACACAGCGTGATGTAGGAACGTCTTTCGGACTTCGTTTCCTGGCTGCTTATTATGAACTAAAATACAAAAAACAGATATGACAGAACCTCTAAAAGAATTTACTATCGGCCCGCTTAAGATCCATGTATACGAAACGAGAGCGGATATGGGACGTGCTGCTTACGAACATTATAAGCGAAGAGTTCAGGCTTTGCTGCTCCGGAAAAGCCTGATCCGCTCGGTGTTTGCCGCTGCTCATTCCCAGGCAGATTTTCTTGCTGCACTCGCAGCGGACACGGAGATCGACTTTAGCAAGATAGAAGCATTTCATATGGACGAGTATATCGGGCTTGGAAAAGATGCTCCGCAGAATTTTGGTAATTTCCTGAAAAAAGCCCTGTTCGGAAGCCAGCCGTTTGGCGGGGTTAATTATGTAAGGCCTGATGCCGTTGATGTAGAAGCGGAGTGTGAAAGATATGAAAAGTTATTAAGGGCAGCCCCCCTTGATATCGTTTGCCTCGGCATCGGTGAAAATGGTCATCTTGCCTTCAACGATCCCCATGAAGCGCGGTTTGATGAAGAAAAATGGGTCAGGATCACCACTCTTGACGACGTATGCCGGCAACAGCAGGTAAATGACGGAGAATTTGCAGCTATTGATGAAGTTCCCCGTAGTGCTCTCACACTCACAATCCCGGCACTTATGGCTTGTGATACTGTTGTCGGAATTGTTCCTTCCGCGCGAAAAGCCAGGGCGGTTTTCGACGCATTGTACGGGCCCGTATCCGAGTCCTGCCCTGCTTCTGTATTGCGTACTCACAAAGACGCTACACTCTTCCTTGATAAAGACGCCGCTGAATTATTAACCAACCAACCAGAATGTTCATTATGAAAAAGCTAATTGTTTCTTTGCTGCTGTTTGCCGCAGTCATTGCGCTCTCATCATCGTCCTATGCTCAGGGAAAGGGAAACCTTCGGGGAATTGTAAAAGATACCGCTGGTGTGGTATTACCCGGAGCATCCGTAACTGTAAAGGGTTCTACATTAGGAACCGCTACCAACCTGAATGGCTCTTATTCACTGCAGGGGGCCCCTGCAGGCGAAGTGGAGATTGTAGTGAACTACCTGGGCTTTGCTACTTTAACCCGGAAAGTCACAATAGTGGCAGAGAAAACAATTACTGCAGACTTCACCCTTAAAGAATCTTCAGTCACGATGAAGAGCGTGGTGATTTCGGCAGTCGTAGGAGGGCAGCAACGCGCATTAAATCAGCAAAAGATGGCTGACAATATGATGCAGGTTGTTTCGGCTGACCAGATCGGCCGCTTTCCCGACCCAAATGTCGCCGATGCGCTGAAACGCCTCAGTGGGGTAACTACCAATGGTAAGGATGTTCAGCTGCGCGGGACTCCCGCAAATTTTACTAATATCAACGTAAACGGTGAGCAGGTAATGAGCAGTCAGGAAGAAGGCAAAAGAAATGAGTCGCTTGATGTGATCCCATCTGATATTCTTGCCTCCCTGGAGGTGCAGAAAACGCTTTTGCCTTCCAATGACGGTGATGCGATTGCGGGGGTGGTAAATATGCGGACGGCAACAGCCCGTTCCCTTTCGCCAAAATTATCTCTCGATCTCGGAAGCGGCTATAACTGGCTGCGTGAAAAGACTATTTATAATATCAGGGCGGGGTTTTCGCAGCGTTACTTTCCGACTGATAAGAATCCTAAAGGGGTGTTTGGTGTTGCAGCCAACTACAGTTATCTTAATACTAATAACGGGTACGACAGGCTGGAAGCCGAAGCGTGGGAACCCTATACGCTGACCCGCAAATCAACCGGTGAGGTAGTATCAGAAAACACTTACATTCCAACTGATTTCAGGTATCGTTATCAGTCAAGAGAATCTAAAAGACATGGTGCTGTGCTGGTGCTCGATTGGGCACCTGTTGAAAATACAAAGTTTACGCTCAGTTCTGTCTACAACAACCGGAACGACGATGACTTGCGGTATCGCAACCGGTACAGATTCCGTGATAACGGGAAAGGCTTTTTCTTAATGGACGATGGAAGTATCGGTTCTGAAAGAATGAGAAATATCGTCCAGGTGTCCGATCAGAATGAGAAGATCAGGAATATTAATCTTAATCTGGACGGAGAGTCGACCATGGGAAGCTGGAAAGTGGACGGAGGAGCATTCTACAATAAGTCTAAACGCGACTATACGAGCCAGATGATGGGCTTTCAGGGTCCAGAATGGAGGGCAGGTAAAAAAGTGAATGGGGTTACCATCCCTGCCGGTACGGTAGTAGGGGTTGTTCCGGATATTTATTCAAAATACCTGACTTCCTCTTATCTTTACCAGCCGACGGGCAATATGGGGTCTGATGCTCCTGATGCGATATCCCGTTTTAACCTGTATACTGTTGAGAATAATGACAATATCACAGAAGGGACGAACTTTACATTGAGAGCTAACGCCTCGAAAAACTATTTCATCGGCAAGTTTGCTTCTACCTTCTCCTTCGGTGCTAAAGGAAAGTTTATGGACAATTCCGGTTATATTCCTGATGGTACCTGGACATATAGCGTTACTGCCAATAATGCCAACAGTCTCAGTAATCTGCTTTATAAAGATCAGCTTTCTACGTCTTTCCTTAACGATAAGCTGCCGTTTGGGATGGCAGCTGACCTCGGCAAAACCCAGGCGTACCTGGCCGATCCGGCTAATTCTGCACAAATTGAGAGAAATGATTACTTCTCAAATACGTATATTGATGGATTTTATTACGACGCAGGTGAAGATGTGGTGTCTGGTTATTTGATGAATAAGATCCAGATGAATAAGCTCATGGTACTTGCCGGTGCCCGTGTGGAGCGAACCAGTGTCAATTACAAAGCGAATATTGTAACCCCATTTGTTAACCCCAACGCTCCTGTTCAGGGGGGCGATGCCACTCTATATAATGATTATACCTCTACACCTGTCAGTGAAAAACTAAACTACACTAAATTTTTGCCCAATATTCAGTTCAAGTATGACATGACTGATAAAACAATTTTCAGGTTTGCCTGGACTACAGGATATTCAAGGCCTAATGTAACGGATCTGGTGCCGAAGCAGAATATCTCGCAGGACTTACAACGGGTGACGCTGGGTAACCCTGATCTGAAACCTGCTTATGCGAATAATTTAGACCTGCTTTTTGAGCGCTACCTATCAAATGTGGGAATTGTTTCAGGTGGTGTGTTTTATAAGCACATCGGGAATTTTCAATATCTGAGTGAAGGGATCCTTGACGAACCCGGAAGTGATTACAATGGATGGCAGGTGATCAAAAGCATGAACGGTGATGCGGCGAAAGTTTATGGTGCGGAAGCCACCATTAATGCCAGCCTCACTTTCCTGCCCTGGATCTTCAGGAACCTGGTTTTTACGAGCAACTATACTTATATTCATTCAAAAGCAACCACCAGCCAGGAGCGTGGCAGTACCCGGCTGCCTGGGCAAGCTCAGAATACCGGAAATTTTGCATTAGCATATTCCACCAAAAAAGTCACGCTGCAGGCTTCTATGAATTATATCGGTTCGTATATCAATGCGCTGGGATCTAATTCCGAACGCGATATCTGGCAGGAGGGACGGTGGCAGCTCGATCTTAACGGAAACGTACGTCTGTACAAGGGGATTACCGTTTGGGCAGAAGTAATGAATGTTCTGGATAATGAATATTATAACTATTTTGGTAACAAGGACAGAATATATAACCTGCAGTTTAACGGGGTGAATGGCCGGCTTGGTATCAGCTAAAGATTTTAATGAAGAGATATATATTACTACTGTTTACAGCTGGCTGTATGTTCTCCGGCATAGCCGGAGAACATACTTTCCGGGAGCCCGGCTTACAAAGTTCACCGCATCCCCGGATACTCCTGCCGGAGGCAGGATTGAGACGGATGCAAAAGGATATTGCTTCTGATGAAGTTTGGAGGGTGCTCCATGAGCGTACTCTCTCGGCATGTACGCAACTGCTGGAATCCAGTCCCCTGCAACGCGTGGTAGAAGGCAGACGTATGCTGAATACTTCGCGGGAAGCTTTATACAGGCTGTTTATGCTCTCGTATGCTTACCGTACCACAGGCGACAGAGTTTTCTCAGCCCGCGCCGAAAAGGAATTGCTTGCGGTCAGCCGGTTTAGCGACTGGAATCCGTCGCATTTTCTTGATGTCGCCGAAATGACCACAGCTGTATCTATCGGGTATGACTGGCTATGGCCGGCTCTGAGTATATCGACCCGGAAAACAGTTAAACGCGCAATCCTGGAGAAAGGCCTGTTGCCCTCGCTCAAAACGGAGTACAACAGTTTCCTCACGCGCGACAATAACTGGAATCAGGTCTGCAATACTGCTATGGCATTTGGTGCAGCAGCGATTATGGAAGATGAACCTGAACTG
>JBQGEO010000611.1:0-4387 GCA_052039655.1 Pararcticibacter sp. | reverse complement strand
TGGTATGGGATGATTTTTGGCTGAACAATTTTGGGCCCATAGACAGTCTCGGGGTATTCAGGGTGAACGCTGTTCAAAAAGTGAAACGCTTAAGGAATCATCCCTCTATTGTGATCTGGTGCGGAGCCAATGAAGGAGTTCCGGGCGGAGATCCTGAAGGTGCTTTGAATACGGCCATAAAAAATACCGTGCTGGAAAATGACCTGACTGATAAATTATATATTCCACGTTCAAATGCCGGGATCACGAATCCCAACTTTTCGATTAAGGGCGGTAGCCGGAATTTATCGGGGAGTGGTTTATGGGGTAACGTTGACCCGCGAACATATTTTACCGACCCTCATAACGGATACTTGTTTTCAAAAGATAGCTGGGGAATGCGCAGTGAGATTGGGATGGCCACTTTCGTAAATGTGGAAAGCTTTAAGAAGTTTATGCCAAAGGAATATTGGCTTCCTCCAACTCCTGAAGCCGTTGACAACAAAACAAATATGTGGGCCAGGCACTTTTTTAGCACTCACGGTGAATTGGGGGGAGGAGCGGCACCGGTGAGGTATATCCAGGATATCAACCAAAGCTATGGTCCTTCAAAGTCCCTGGATGACTTCTGCAGGAAAGCACAGCTTCTCAATCTGGAAACGATGAAGGCAATGTATGAGGCATGGAATGACCATATGTGGAAGGATGCTTCCGGAATGCTGATCTGGATGAGCCAGTCGGCTTATCCGAGCATGATATGGCAAACCTATGATTACTACTTTGATTTAACAGGGGCCTATTTTGGAGCAAAATCGGCATGCGAACCCACCCATATTCAGTGGAATCCGGCAACCAGTTCTGTGAAAGTGATCAATAACAAACCTTATGCGCTAAGTCAGGTGGTTGCGGAAGCCGAAGTATATAACTCTGACGGCAGGAAGGTCGCTTCTTATGGCAGGAGATCGGTATTGGATGTGCAGGCTACTTCTGCTGCAGAAGCCTTTGTCGCTTTTAAAGATGGAGATGAAAATAGTTTCTCAGATGTTTATTTTTTGAAGCTGAAGCTGAAGGATAACAGAGGAAGGCTCCTGTCGGAAAATTTCTATTGGATTGGCAGGAAGTACCAGGATTATAACTCTTTAAATAATCTGCCTTCCGTCAAAGGGATGCTGAACGTCAGGAAAGCAAAAGTAAATGCCGCGGTAAACAAGATAAATAAAGTGTTAAAGTACACTGTAACAAACAAGTCGGGAAAGGCCGCAGCTTTTGGTATAAGAGTACAGTTGCTCCGGGAAGACGGCAGTCAAATCTTGCCTGCGATTATCAGCGACAGTTATTTTACGTTGATGCAGGGTGAATCAAAAGAGCTGAGTATAGAAGTCGATCCCAGCCTGTTGGCGTCGGGATATAAGCTTGCTTTAAACCCTTACAACGATAGATAAACTGTCAGAAACTCACAATATCATATATCACTACTTCAAATGAAATGTTTTAAAAAGAATTGGACCAGGATCTTTGTATCCGGACTTCTGACAGTTACATTTTTCCATGCTTATTCACAGACAATTGTTTCGGATAGTAAAGAACTGGAAAAAGCCTTTAGTCTTGCCATAAAGGTAGTGGAAGGGAATGTACGAAATGGAATATTGGCGGCAGGAGGGGACTACGGCGGTGAGTGGACCAGGGATATTGCTATTAATTCATGGAACGCTGCCAGTCTTTTATGGCCGCAGGTAGCGGAGAAGTCGCTCTGGAGTGTTACCATTAATAGAGATACTATCGGTCATCAATACTGGGATAAGATCATCTGGTCAATTGCAGCGCTTCATCACTATTATGTGAACGGCGACAGAATGTTTTTGAAACAGGCTTTTATCTGCAGTAAAAACACGATGAAGCAGTTAGAAAGCACTCAGTTCGATTTGCATTCCGGTCTTTTTATGGGGCCCTCAGTTTTCAACGACGGCATTGCCGGTTACCCTGAACCCATTTTTGACCCTGGGAACCTGTCGACTTTTGTTCTGGATCACCCAAATTCCCATCGGATTAAATGTCTGAGTACCAATGTAACTTATTATGCGGCTTATAAGGCTCTGGAAAAAATGAGTCAAATCCTTGGAGTACATGAAGAAGGAACGTTTCGTAAAAATGCGGTACATCTCAGAGACAACATTCTCAAAAACCTGTATAATGCCAATACGAATACTTTTAATTATCTGTCAGATCACAACGGCAAGGCGGATCGGTCACAGGAGGGGCTCGGTATTGTGTTTGCCGCCATTTTTGATATTCCCGATGTAAAAAAGGCAAAGGCTGTTATTGCCAAAGCGCACGTTTCCAAATTTGGAATCCCTTCTATCTATCCGGATTTTCCGAGATACTCACCTGATACTCCGGGACGCCATAATAACATTATATGGCCCATGGTCAATGGATTTTTCGCAAAGGCTGCAATTCATACCGGAAATTACGACCAGTTTGAGCATGAATTGAACAGTCTTACACATCTTGCACTAGATGAAGATAAGGGCAACATGGATTTCCGCGAGATATATAGTCCCTATACCGGAGCCGCTTTCGGAGGTTGGCAGAGCAATAGACTAACACCTTCCTGCAAAAGACAAACCTGGTCGGCTACGGCGTACATTGACATGGTGCTCTATGGAGTGGTCGGTATGAGGTTTAATGATGCTGAGGGAATAACTTTCAAACCGTTTATGCCGGCAAATATGTCGAAGATTCAAATTAATAATCTTAAATACCGTAATCAGTACCTGAATATTTCGGTGGAAGGCCGCGGAACAAAACTTAAGAATATGTACGTAAACGGGGTGAAAGCAGAGGGCTCTGCTATTGGGCACCTTCCTCTGGAAAAGAATGATATAAGGATCGAGATGACATTGTGATTGATCTGATCCATCTATTAACAGCTACACTAACTAGTTTGAATTTATGAATAAAAAAATCAGCATTTTCCTGGTCCACTTCATCGTGCTTTCCTTTAAACTGGGCGCGGCGACTGTAGATACTGTTTCTGTCTATAGTGAGAGTATGCATAAGAGCATAAAGGATGTAGTTATCAGACCTGCAGGGTACAATTCCTCTCAAAAATATCCTGTATTATATCTGCTGCATGGATATAGCGGGAACTACAGCGATTGGATAAAGAAAGACCCCGAACTGTCCCGACTGGCAGACGAATACGGAATGTTAATCGTTTGTCCTGATGGCGATTTTGCAAGCTGGTATTTTGATAGCCCTGAAGAGAAAGGTTCCCGGTATGAAACTTACATCGCTAAAGAGCTGGTGACTTATATTGATAAACATTACCCGACTGTAAACAATCGTGCCGGTCGGGCCATCACAGGATTAAGCATGGGTGGACATGGGGCACTGTACCTGGCGTTCAGGCATCAGGATGTATTTGGGGCTGCCGGCAGTATGAGTGGCGGGGTAGATCTTCGTCCTTTTCCTGACAGTTTCGGGCTCAATAAGGTTCTGGGTGAGTACAGTCGATATCCGGAAAGGTGGGAACAAAACAGCATCGTTAATATGCTTCATATGATTAAAAGTAATTCGCTCGCTTTAACTTTCGATTGTGGTGCCGACGACTTCTTTTGCTTGTACAATAATCAATTACACGAAAAACTTCTGGAACGCAAAATACCTCATGAATACACCTCTCGCCCGGGCGGTCACTCGTGGGAGTACTGGTGTAATTCAATAAAGTACCAGGCGATGTTTTTTAGCACCTTTTTCAATTCAACCAACAAGATGAAAGCCGGTTGAGATACCACTGCATCTTTTCAGTATCGTATCCTGAAAAAATAATTATCTTGATCTCTTTATGAAAAGATTAATTGCAATCGCCATAGTTCTTTCTTTTTGCAGTCAGTTATTTGCGCAGAAAAAAGATCTGAAATATTTGAAGTATTCGGTAGCAGAGGCACCTGAATGGTCCGCACTTTTCAAACGCAATTCAGGTTGGTTCGGAGGAGATGGCATTTACACTATTCCACTGAATTACCCCGAAAATAAATTAGCAGGTCAGGACTCTCAAACGCTTTTCTTATTTAGCGATTCAATGATTGGTACCATTAAAAGCGATTCGATCCAGGACGGCTTTAGGATGATCCACAATTCAGTTGCAATATTGAATGGAAACCAGCCACTGCCTGAAAATATAGAATTTAACTGGAAGAGAAATCAAAACGGGGATGCTGAATCCGTATTTGAACCCGGAACTCCAAAGACGCAAAAGGGAGATTATTATTGGTTAGGTGATGGTTTTATAAACCGAAAACTGAATAACACACTGTATATATTTGGCTATCGGATTCACAATGTCTCTGAGGAAGCTTTCGGTTTCAGAGAAATCGGGAATTCACTGATCAAAATACCGGCAGGC
>JBQGEO010000610.1:0-5701 GCA_052039655.1 Pararcticibacter sp. | reverse complement strand
AAAGATTAGCTTTAATTATTAAACTCTCACAACTCTACGGGCTCCTTTAGTGTTTGTGCATCTAACAACTGCTTATCAGACATTTCACACCATTCAGGATCATTCTGGATAGATTTCGCTGCATATACCGAAAAAAACTGGATAACAGCCACGACCAGGAGGGCATATCTTAAAGCTGCATCATCACTGATCAATCTGGCGGTACCGATGAACAGCAGGCACCCGAACAGCCTGCCGATGAAAAGTGCGAGCTCATGACTGAATATATACGCAAACTGACTGCGTTTTTCCCTCGAAGCCACGCATTCTATTACTCCGAGCTGAATGGGAAAATAAGCCAGATCCAGTAAGGGGCGGGCAAATACCAGGCAGCCCACAAAGATAATAGCACTCAAGGTGTTAAACAGGGCTGCATTAACAAACGCTCCGGCAACGAACAAGCCGAGGCCTGCTGCAAAAATACCAGTGCGGTGCTTCGGATGAGCTAAGCGGCCCAAAACATACAGCATAACAGCTGACAGCAATGAACCGATGGATTGAATAGACCCCACGGAACCCTCCTCTCCTACCAGCCGCATAATAAGCATCACCGGTGCGGCAATGATGAACCCCTGAGCTACCCCTTTCAGGACTGCCATGCCTAACATCTTGTTCCATAAATGGTGAAATTTCCAGTAGAGAAACTTCGCGTCAAGCGGATTTACAAATCGTCCTTTATGGGCAATAAGAGAAGCGGCAATGGTGAGTATGATAACCAGTCCGGTAAGGATCCTGTAAGCACTTGTGACATCACCGCCGAGCCAGCCCAGCTTTTGCGTTGACGCTATAAAATACCCTGCCAGCAGCGGCATTGCCACAGATGCAAGTGTAAAGAAAAAGGTTTCCAGACCGTAATAATAATTCCTGTTATGATGGCGGTTATGCCGACTGGGAGCGGATAGTGAAAACAAACGTGCTGGGCTATCTCGCCTGCGCACATCATGCCGTCGAACGTATGAAAAAGAGGAAAGCCGGCCATATTGTCAATATCGGTTCCATGAGTGCCGACGTACGGGAAAAAGACAGTTCCGTATATGTGGCTACCAAATCGGCCATCCAGGGGTTTTCTGAAAGCTTTCGCAAGGAGGTGAATGAACAGGGCATCAAAGTCACCTTAATAGAACCGGGGGCTGTGGGTACCGATATGCAGCCTGTTTCTGTACCGGATCAGCAGACAAATATCGAAAACCTCGAAATGCTGAGGGCTGAAGATATTGCAGGCGCTGTATTATTTGCCGTAAGCCAGCCGGAACGCTGCGATATCGTAGAGCTGAAGATCAGGCCACATCTCCAGATCATTTAGGGTTACATCCATATCATCTGCCATCTTCTAATTTACAATCCATGAAAGCAGCATTAAAAACAGCTGAAGGAACCTTTGAACTAAAGGAAGTCAAAAGGCCGGAGATCGCCGGTCCCGACTGGGTCCTGGCTAAAATTAAAGTTTCGGGAATCTGCGGAACAGACCTTAGGCACTGGAAGAAAGAAGAACCGGAGCTGGTGCACAAAATTATGGGGCACGAACTTTCGGGAGAAGTGCTGGAAGTCGGGGAAGCCGTTACCAATGTCAGGCCAGGAGACCGGGTGGTGATCGAGACTGTGCTGGGCGACGATACCTGTAAATGGTGCAATGTTCAGCAATACAATCTCTGCCCGGAACTTTACCCCGTCCGGATGAAAACCGTCTCGCAATCCTTTGCGCAGTATATCGCCGGTCCTTCAAAGAAGTTTTATAAACTGCCTGACCATGTCAGCTATGAAGAGGCAACATTGCTGGATACTTTCGCTGTGGGTCTTCACGCGATCCATCTGAGCGGCATAAAGCTGAATGATAAAGTCGCCGTTATCGGCGCCGGCCCGATTGGCCTTGGGCAGCTTCAGCTCGCAAAGATCTGCGGGGCAGACGTAATGATCACCGATGTTGTAGATTCATCTCTTGACATTGCCAGGGATCTGGGAGCGGACATGGTGGTGAATACAAGTAAGGCGGATGGCTACCAAAAGCTGATGGAATTTACCGGCGGCCGGGGGGCAGATATTACATTCGAGTGCGCGGGAGGCCCCTCTATGCCGGAAACGCTGCCCCAGGCAGTTTCTTTTACCCGGATTGGAGGCAAGGTGGTCATTGTTGGCGGTTTTGAAGCGGGCCAGGTCTCTATCCCTTTAGAGTGGCAAAAGATCCAGATGAAAGAAATTCAGCTGATTCCCAGTGCCAGCTACTCTTATTGGGGCATCTATCCGGAAATGCAAATGACGCTGGACCTGCTGGCCAAAGGAAAGCTGAATGCAAAAAAGTTAATCACACACAGTTTCTCTTTGGACGAAATTAACAAAGCATTCGAAACAGCCCAGGATAAGGAAAAATCAGGGGCGGTGTTTGTCGCCCTTCGGATTGATTAAGGAATAGCAGTTACCAGAGGCTTTCTTCGTTTGTTCTGTCCCGCTGCATCAGCCATGGATAGCTATCTTGCAGGTAATATAACACAGACAGTTTCCAAATTTCAGATACATTAAGGTATTTTTTTGAACCAGTAAAAGGATTTAGTTGCCAGTTTTCCCGGAAAAATGTATGTTCGGAAAAAATCACACCAACTATGAATCTCAGATGCCTGTTGCTATTGACCATAATTAATGCGCTGGCCTTTCAAACCGCCCGTGCTCAGCTAAAACTTGATAGCCGGGGATTTAAACAAAAGGGCGAAGTCACCGTTGTTCAGAAAAACCAGATCATCGAAGTTACATGGCCCGCAGGTCAGCAGAAATTTGGGAAGGTAGAGTTCGATATGTCTTCATCCGGCCCCCTGCTGAAAAGCATAGCTCCTGGCAACAAAACGAAATTCCGCACTATTTCGGAAGACCTTGATCCTGCATTTTTACTGACCACCGGAAAACGGGACCTGTTGTCACAGAACGGATGGAACATTTTTTTCGATAAAGTGCCTTCGCGGCCCTTTAACACTTTTCCTGTAACACTCAAAAAGACCGGAATTTCCGTGAAGAGTACCGGCAGCCGCACAGTAGTAACAATAGGAAAACTTATGGCAGACCGGTTTTCCGGGGCACTTGAGGTAACCTTTTACAACGGCAGTCCGCTGTTTAATATAGCTGCGGTGATGACCACCCAGGCGGATGCGACAGCTATTGTGTACGATGCCGGATTAGTCAGCCGGACGCAGAAATGGAACAGCCTGGCCTGGATCAGCACAGCTGATAAAATGGAATCGACCCCGGTACAGTATGCCGACTCAGCTCAGAACCTCGCTGTGAAATATCGTGCCATCTCAGCCCGAAGTAAAGAGGGCACACTGGCCGTCTTCCCCGCTCCGCACCAGTATTTCTATCCCCTGGACGAAGCGTTCAACCTCAGGTTCGTCTGGCACGGAAACAACTACAGGAATATGCTGAATGGCTATGGGATCGGGATCCGGCAGGAGCTGCAGGGTGACCGTCGCTTCGTGCCCTGGTTCAATGCGCCGCCGGGAACAGCCCAGCGTTTGAATTTCTATTGCCTGCTTAGCGATGCCGGTGATGAAGCGGCATTCGGCACTGTCAAAAAATTTACAAACGCCGACGAGTATGTCAGGCTCTCGGGCTTCAAAACGATGTCGAGCCACTTCCATAACGAATTTATTATGAATGTCGTGCTGGCAGGCAAACCAGTCCCTGAAAAGCCTGAATTTATAGAAGTGTTCAAACGCCTCGGTCTGGATATGGTACACCTGGGGGAATTTCATTATACAGCTCACCCTAAAGGCCCGGACTCGCTTCGTCTGCGGGAACTGAAGGCGTTATTTGATCAATGCGAACGCCTGTCGGATAGCAATTTCCTGCTGATACCCGGAGAAGAGCCCAATGAGTTTTTTGGCGGTCACTGGCTGCAGATCTTCCCCAAACCAGTTTATTGGATCATGTCACGAAATAAAAATGTTCCTTTTGCCGAAAACGTACCTGGTTATGGCAAGGTATATCACATCGGCGATAAGAATGAGATGTTAAAACTGCTGGAAGAAGAACAGGGCCTCGCCTGGACGGCACATCCACGTACCAAGGGGTCGGTAAACGCTCCTGATATCTACAACCATGAAGCCTTTTATAAATCAGACCGTTTTATGGGAGCTGCCTGGAAAGCCATGCCTGCAGACCTGTCGCAACCCCGCCTGGGCAAACGCGTGCTTGACCTGATGGATGACATGAACAACTGGGGAGATAAGAAGACAGTAATCGCAGAAGCCGATCTCTTCACCGTCACACACGAGAACGAAATGTATGCCCATATGAATGTAAATTACCTGATGCTGGATCAACTGCCCAAATACAGCGAAGGCTGGAAGCCGGTAGTGGATGCGATGCAGCAGGGCAGATTCTTCAGCACTACCGGAGAAGTGCTGATACATGAACTGAAGGTAAACGGTCATTTATCCGGGGAAACCATAAAGCTGAACCCGGGCGACACGGGAGATGTCAGCCTGAAACTCAGCTGGACATTTCCTATGAACTTTGTCGAATTCATAAGCGGCGACGGGGAGAAAGTATACCGCGAAAGAATAGATCTGACGGATACCAAAGCTTTCGGAGAACAGCAATTCAAATTCCGTCCGAAACTCGGGGGCCGTAAATGGCTACGTTTTGAAGCCTGGGACTGTGCTGCGAACGGCGCATTCAGTCAGACGTTCTGGATTGAATAAATGCCCGGCAGTAAACACTGGCTTTATTACCTGAACGAGCGCCTGGAACTGATTAATGAAAATATTCTGACTTCTGCTCAAACATCCCCCCTTCTTTATTCGTATGAAATACTGTTTCTTTGTAATTTTTATTTGAAAACTAGCTAAACTACTTATTTGTGTCTGGTAAATATTCTTTTTTAGAAGGCGACGGACAGGTGGGGGAATTGATCCGCAACATCGACTGGTCTAAAACATCAATAGGCGATCCGGGGAGCTGGCCCGACAGCCTGACTTCGGCTGTCAGTATCGTACTGAACTCCGGCTTTCCCATTGCTATCTACTGGGGAAATGATTTCAGTTTGATCTACAACGAACCGTGGAGCACTATCCCGGGCGACAAACATCCCTGGGCCTTAGGGAAGCCCGGACCTGTAGTGTGGCCTGAGATATGGGACGGAATAAGAGATGAATTTGAAACCGTATTGCATGAAGGCAAATCCTACCGGCGTCCCGATGCACCGCTCTATATGCACCGCTACGGTTATACCGAAGAGTGTTATTTCGATTATACCCTATCGCCCGTTAAAGCCAGAGACGGGTCTGTAGGCGGAGTTTTCAACGCGGTCATTGAAACCACATTCCGGGTGATCAATGACAGAAGGAATGTCCTGCTGGGAAGCCTGGTAGACCATAAAAACAACTCTACCAGCATTGTGGAGGCAAACGATCTTATCAGGGATCTTCTGCTGACAGCAAAAGAAGATAGTCCGTTCTTTGCGTTATACAGCTGCATCGAAGATGAAAATATGGACTTAGTGTGCTGGGGCGGGTTTTCTGAAGAACATGCCCTTATTGCCGCGCATCTCGATATACGGGACCTCTATAGCCAGGCTGAAGGATACCTCGGTGATGTACAGCAGATCTTCCGGCAGCCTATCCACCGGCACTGGCCTGAACCTGTTCAGGAAGCATTTATTGTGCCGGTAGCAAGGGGC
>JBQGEO010000609.1:0-2958 GCA_052039655.1 Pararcticibacter sp. | reverse complement strand
TGGCAACACCTGCCATGCCCGTCATCTTTTGAGGGGTGACCTTGCCTTCAATCACTTTTGCCACAGTCGTTACTGGTCCTTTTGCGTGGGTGTCGCTTTGAAGGCATTCTTCGAAGAGAGGCCCGAGATAGACCAGGTGCGTACTGAAGCCAAGGTATTCCTGTGTGAGCTGAACTTCCAGCATCAGGGGCGTTTTGTCCATTGCACCAAACAGGGGATGAAAGGGTTCTCTCGGCTGAAAATCGATCGGCCCGTTCTTTACCTGAAGGAACACGTTGGATGCAAACTTGCCGTTAGTGGGATGAAATTCGTCGTAGGATTCCCGGATGCGGTCTTGCTCCCGGTTTTTATAGACAAATGCTCTCCACATCACGATTCCCCGATGGGGAGCAAGGGCTTCGGCGAGCATATTTGCTCCGTCAGTATGTGATCGTCCATAATCCTGGGGACCAGGCTGCCCTTCTGAATTTGCTTTTACACAGAATCCGCCAAAGTCGGGTATGAGCCGATAGATCTCATCTGCTTTCTCTTTCCACCATTGCTTTACTGCCGGGTCAGAGGGGTCGGCAGTAGCCAGTTTCCCGATCCTGATGGGGGCCGCAAAGTTTACCGAAACGTACACTTTTATTCCATACGGCCTGAATACGCAGGCTAGTGCTTTCACTTTCTCCAGGTATTCATGGGTGAGGATATTCGGATTGGCATTTACATTATTGAGGACGGCGCCGTTTATGCCAACTGAAGCATTGGCCCGCGCGTAATCAATGTATCGCTGTGATATTTTTCCGGGGAGTGTATTCCAGTCGAAAATAGATCTCCCGGCATATCCGCGCTCGATGCTCCCGTCGGGATTATCCCAGTGATTGAGCAGGCGGTTTTGCAGCCTGGGATAATCGCTTACAGAAATGCCGGCGATGCTGGCTTCGGAAGCTAAGATCTGCAGGAAACGGAAGGTGCCGTAGAGCAGCCCGATGTCGGAATTGGCGGTGATAAGCGTGTAGTTCTTTCCTCCTCCTGTGATGTTTTTGATGATGAAGCCTTCTTTGCCAAGCTCGCGGAGCTGTGCGCGCAGCTCTTTATCTGCATTTGCTCCAAGCCTGGAAAGGGGGGCTACCACGATGCTGTTGTTCTTTATCCCGTTTGTTTCGGGGATCTTTTTGCCCAGCAAGCTGCTGAGGCCGTCACGGAGTTCAGTTTTGGCAGCATTGATGGTGGCTGAATTACCCATGAAGGTATATTGCTTCAGCTGATCCTGGTACACGCTGAGTGTTTTTTTATTTTGGATCCGGTCGTACCTCAGCCACAGTTTATAACCATCTTCTGCTTGTGCCGCGGCTTGCAGGAGTAAAAAGGTGAGTAAGCTGAAAATTTTTCAGAGGGTGGAAGGGAATGTGGTGCGAAACATGTTTAAGGAGTGTGTGTAATTGGTGTATTGTGAGGGGGCAAATATAAACGAATATTTTGGATACAGTCAGCTGCGGGTTGCCCGGTAAAGCATAATGGGTTCATAATGGTTCTATGAAAACGATTTTCAGGCTGCTATTTTAAAGTGACGGAGAGTTAGTTCATCGATGTTTTTTAGGAGGCAGTGAGGCCCTCGTGCAGAACGGTCCGGGGCCGCTGGTGAGCTTGTTCGAGACTCGGCCGACCCCTCGTCGGGACACGTTCGGGAAAATGGTATAGAAAAGGAGATCAAATGTTAACTGTGGGTAGGAGTCTTCCGGATTGAAGGCGCTAATAAGTTGTAAGTTCTAAGACGGGGGCTTTGGGGTATTGGGGTTTTGAAATTTGTGAGGATGTGTGGGGCCTTATCGTTATGAAATTTGAACTCCAGTCTGACTTATATTTAAGGGCGAATGACTATATTTGCTAGTATTCATTTTTTGCGTATGGAACTGCAGTTTTTATCAGATGGGAGAGGGCGTACCACAGCAGTACAAATGTCACTGGAAGACTGGGAGCGCATAAAAAGCTTATACCCCGATATTGAATATCTTTCTGGTGATTTGCCGGCTTGGCAAAAAGATTTGCTGGATATGCGATTAAAAGCAATAGCTGAGAACCCTGACCGCATCAGGCCAGGAAGCGAATTATTTGATGAGTTATAGAAATTGTTAAATGTCTTCATGGAGTTTATTCTATTATGATGAAGTTAGATTTGACATTAGAGATGCTAAAGAATGGTATAGGAAAAAGAAGGCCGGTTTGGAAAAGAGGTTTGCCTCAAGTGTCAAAGAGACTATCCTAAGACTTCAAGAGACTCCATTGATATATCAACCTCGTTATAAGTATGTTCGTGTAGCCTACACACCAATATTCCCTTATGCAGTACATTTTTATTTGAACGAGTCGTTAAAGCAAATTGTAATAATAGCCATAGTACATCAACATAGAAACCCAGAACATCTTAAGCAGCGGTTATAAACCGTCGTATCAAAACATCGCGGGTGCGGCAATTGTGTCATGTTCCACTTCTAGTCCATAACAGGATTGCTTTTGATTTCCAGTTTGGCAAAGCGCCGTACTTCGAGTCCCGGATAACCGAAATCTTCCACTATTTTTCCTTCTACCAGGTAGCAGCCTGCTCCGCGGAAAGGATAGGATGGGGTGGAATCGGGGAAATGTACGGTGTCGAAGAAATCGCCCCGGGCATCCAGGAAGGTGCCGAACCACATTTTTTTATTGTTTTTCGTGTATACGGTTTTTTCGCAAACGTAAAGTCCCACCATTCGTACTATTGTGCCCACATGTTTGTTCATTTGGCGGGCCATCACGTTTCCTCTGAAGCTGGTTTTCAGCATACCGAACATGGATAGAGAAAGCGGGTATCCGAGAAGTTCGAGTTCGTGATAGGCATCTTCCAGAGGGCTGACGGTGAGCTCGGGCAACTGGTACTGTTTCTTATCTGTTTGAAACAGCTCCGCTGCGTTTACCGGCTTTACCTTGTTACCCAACAGT
>JBQGEO010000608.1:0-2334 GCA_052039655.1 Pararcticibacter sp. | reverse complement strand
ATCGGTAAATGAGTACTCTGTTTTGAATAAAGAAGCCGAAGGAAGGGAGGAAAAGATGATGCAGAGTAGTTCCGTTACAAAGAAAAAAGAAGTGAAAAAACGGCCCTCCGGGGCCTTGCTGTATGTGCTAATAGCAGTGGTGTTATCCGGAAGCGCCTGGTGGGTATTCAGGAGACGTTGTGATGAATAAATAGGAATTCTGTGACCGGTGGACTGGCAGCTATATCATCTCTGGATGGCCTTGAAAACCAGCCTTAAGGCTAATTTTACCGGTGAATATCCCCGCGTAGCAGTGGGATGAATATCAGTTAAATTAAATTCTAAGATCATGAAAATTTTAGTTATCGGCGCCACCGGCCTCATTGGCAGCAACGTTACCAGCAAATTAATGAACGCCGGGCACCATGTAATTGCGGGTTCCAGATCGACCGGAATTGATATCATTACGGGCGAAGGCTTAGCGGAAGCGCTGGAAGGTACAGAGGTTGTCATTGACCTGTCGAACTCTGCGAGTCCTGAAGACGAATTGTCGAATCATTTCTTTCGCACCGCCGGGCAGAACCTTGCCCGTATAGAGAAAGCGGCGGGAGTGAAGCATCACCTGATCTTGTCTATTGTCGGCACCGACCTGGGGCAACATATCGGGTACCTGCGGGCAAAGAAAGTGCAGGAGGATCTGATTAAGGAGTCCGGTATTCCCTATACCATTATTCGCGCTACTCAGTTCCATGAGCATATCACCACCCTGATTGCTGTACAATCGCAGGACAAACAGGTTCACATTTCAACTGTCGATTATCAGCCGGTGGCGGCTGAAGATGTGGCGGCATTTATTGCTGCAATTGCCCTGGAAGCACCCATTAACAGCACAATTGACATTGCTGGTCCTGAGCGGGCTCCTATGACAACATTTGTGGAAAGATACCTGGCCATGACAGGAGAGGATAAAGTGCTCGTTCCGAATGATGAGAATAAATATATGTTTTTTACTATTCAGAAATCGGGGCTGGTTCCTGCCGGAGATTTCGTAAATGGAAAAATCAGCTTTGATGAATGGGCCGAAAATAATATTCAACGCCTTCATATATGATTTATTCGTAAACTTACGCGGCCATTGTATGGCATCATCCGGTCTTCACTATCATGAGCATCCACACACTGCCTTTCGGTAATCTCATTGAAATTGACAGAAATTCTGCCATGCCGGTTTTCAGGCAGGTGGCAAACGGGCTGATATGCCTGATCAGAAACGGTAAAATCAGGCCTGGGTATCAGCTGCCTCCGAGCCGCCACATGGCTTCGATGATGAAGCTGAACCGAACGACTATTGTTGCTGCGTATGATGAACTGGGTGCCCAGGGCTGGCTGGAAGTGACAGATAGGAGAGGGATCTTTGTCTCAAAGCGGCTTCCCGAGATTAGTCCGAAATCCTTCAATGCGGATACCCCGGAGGAACGTTTGCCTGAGCCTTCTTATTTTTACAGGCGGATCACGGAACGTCCTCCGGTCTCCCCTGAACTGAAACCATTTGATCTGATGATCAACGATGGATACCCGGACCAAAGGATCGCTCCCCTGAGTTCGATCTTCAACCATTACAAAACGTTAGCGAACAGGGCATATCTTCATGGTCAGTTGATGAATGGAAATGCGGGAAGCTTATCCCTTAGAAACGAGCTTGCTGCCTTTCTTTCCAAAACTCGGGCGCTTAACATTGAAGCAGAGAATGTTTTAGTTACTCATGGGGCTCAACTGGCCATTTTCCTTGCGGCAAGCATGATTATCAAACCAGGCAGTACGGTGATCGTAGCAGACCTGAATTATGTGCTGGCTGATAAACTCTTTGAGCATTTAGGTGCCAGGCTGATAAAGGTGAAGGTGGATGCGGACGGTATGGATATAGACGCTGTCGAAGAGATCTGTAAAAAATCACGGCCATCGCTGTTGTATGTGATCCCTCATCATCACCATCCTACAACGGTGACGTTAAGTGCTGAGCGCAGAGTGAAGTTATTGGAAATCATCCGAAGATATCAGCTTCCGGTGATCGAGGATGATTATGACTACGACTTTCATTATGATAACAGTCCCATTCTGCCTTTAGCCAGCGCTGACCACGATGGCTATGTGATGTATGTCGGATCGATCTCCAAGACATTGGCTCCGACTGTCCGTTTAGGTTATCTCATCGGCGGCTCAGACTTTATATGGCAGACATCGAGGCTGAAACAGCTGGCGGATATCCGGGGGGATGTGTTGTTTGAAGAATCTGTAGCCCATCTTTTTAATACAGGAGAAATGCAGAGGCACATCAGGCGGTCGGTTAAACTATAT
>JBQGEO010000607.1:0-6279 GCA_052039655.1 Pararcticibacter sp. | reverse complement strand
GTCAAAGCGATTGGTGGCATCAAAAGCCTGCTGATAGGTTGTTTTTCCGGTTTCTGGATCAATCCACTTCGCCTGAGTATCATTATATAAATCGTTAACACCCCGGTCGCCCTCAACAAAAGAATTGTCAAGAGCTATGGTCCCCTTGAAGTTTAGTCCTTTTACAAAACTTGCGAGGTCCTGATCCAGGGTAAAATCTGTAGTGATCCTGTTAGTTGTGGTATATGAAACGCCGCTCATAGCTAGTATTCTGGCAGAGTTAAGTCCGCGTTGTACATTGGGTGCATGATAGCCCCAGGTTCCGTCTGAATATTGGGGCATAAAGACGTCGGGAGCCGTCGAATAGGCTGATATCCAATAGGAATAATCACTGTTCGACGCGCCCCATGGCATTTTCTTTACACCTCTTGAGCCAGACAGGTTGGTTTTCAGAACAGTAGATTTTGATAGTTGAAAGTCGAGGTTGCTCCTCATATTGAGGCGGTTGAACCCGTACCCTGGTTTATATCCACGGTCATTCTCAAATGTCCTGAATAAATCACCCTCGTAAAGATAATCAGCACTTGCAAAATATTTAACCTTGCTGGTCCCACCGGAGATATTAAGATTAGCATTATGAGACATTGCATAATCTTTAAAAAGCACTTCATCCCAGTTTACATTTGGATAACGTTCTGCTTCTGTTTGATCTGCCGGATAACGGTATTTATTGATGATGTCCTGGGGCAGGTAGTCGTTCCAGCTTTCCGGTCTGAGGGCAAGTTCATATTCAATTACCTCGTTTCTGATCCGCAGTGCGTCATATGCATCATATTTCCCTGGTAGTTTAGAAGGAACTTTCACCACGTTATTGACTGTTCCCCGTACACTGGCCTGGCCTTCACGCCCCCTTTTGGTGGTGATCAGAATGACTCCATTTGCACCCCTTACCCCAAATACTGCTGTTGCAGATGCATCTTTAAGTACAGAGACTGATTCTACTGACCCTATATCCACACTCGTCATTGGCCGCTCTATACCGTCTACGAGAACCAGAGGATCGTTGTTGTTCCATGTACTTCTTCCTCTAATGACGATGCGTGGATCTTCGTCGCCAGGCATCCCTGTACTTGCCGTTGTAACAACACCGGGGACGTTTCCGGTGAGTGCCGCTCCTATACTCGATACACCACCTGCTCTTTCGAGAACTTTTCCAGTGGTTTGTGCAACTGCGGCAACAACACTTGCTTTCTTTTGTGTGCCATAACCAACGATTACCACTTCTTCCAGGCTGGCGGCATCATCCCGCATTGTTACTCTTACTTCTGTTTTGCCTTTCACATCAACTTCCTGCGGGTGCATTCCTACATATGAAACCACAAGTATCTGCCTGTCGGACGGAACAACAATTGAGAATTTTCCGTTGACATCTGTTAATGTTCGTGTTGAGGTGCCTTTAACCGTAACGGTGGCCCCTATAACTGAATTATGCTGCTGATCTAAAACCGTCCCTTTCACTGTATGCCTTTGTTGGGCCGCTGTATGGAAAGCCAACAGGAGCATAATGAGGTGCGTAAGATGTAATCTTGTTAATAAGCGCTTCCTTGGCGAAAAATTATGGGTTACGCTCTTACTTTCTTTTAGTATCTCTTTCTTCATTCTTGAAATATTATTAAACGGGAGTAGGTTGATTAAAAAACGGTGTGTTCCTGATGATCCCTGTATCCTGATTTAAGAATTTAAGGTGGGAGGAGTGAAATTGGATTGGTGAGTTTCATTTTGTTTTCGTTGAGTTTCATTGTGACTTGCTTATTCTGCGTTCATGTAAATAGTACGGATGTTCCATTACCGGCACCGGTTGTTATGTAGGATGTCTCATAACTGATTGGCTTTACTGGTTAATTCTATTAGTTAGTTTATCCGTCCCCTTGCGTATTGAATGCAATACCAGGGGGTATATCTGTATTTTTCAGACTCTTCAAAGTTATTTCCGGCTTTGTATGCTGAGTGATCCTCCTGTCAAAAAAAGTAGGATAAATGTCAATTGTACATTATAAGCATATTCTGAAATTAAAAAAAATACAGCCTGAATGTATTAAAAAAGCTTTTTCCTTTGAACCATGGGGAAGCTGGCTAGACAATTTTGCTATCTTTTTAGTGATTCTTATCCTTATTGCGGCCAATGACTATCTTAGTTTTGAATATTCCCTTTTTTATAGCAGGGAAGTTTTTTTGATCACCTTTATAAACAATGAATGGCTTAACCCGGTGCCTGAATGACCGTGACTGGTATACAAAAATTATAGTAGCAGGAGAGGGGGAACACGCTTACACAAACAATACTGAAAAAAATGAAAAACCGATACAATGCCATAATCTTTAAAATTGGAATACTTATCCTGCCGGTTCTTTTCTTTCCGGGAACCGAAGCCTGGTCGCAAAGCAATACAAATTTGAAATTATGGTATAACAAGCCTGCAGGCAGCACCTGGACGGATGCCTTGCCTCTTGGCAACGGCTTCCTCGGAGCAATGGTTTATGGGAATCCGGATAAGGAAATCATTCCGATTAATGAGGGAACCGTCTGGTCGGGCGGCCCGAACCGGAATGACAATCCGGATGCGTTAAAAGCTCTTCCCGAAATAAGAAAACTGCTTTTCGAGGGAAAATATGCGGAAGCCCAGAAGCTTGCCGGTAATACGATGATATCTAAGACCAGCCACGGAATGAAATTTCAGCCCGTCGGCAATTTAAATCTCGATTTTAAACAACAGGGGCACCCAAACCAGTACTACCGCGAATTAAACATGGAGGACGCCGTTGCCAGAGTGATTTATGAGGCAGACGGCGTCCGGTTTGCGAGGGAAGTGTTCACTTCCTTTACCGACAAAGCCGTTGTCATCCGCTTAACTGCAGATAAACCGGGGAGACTTTCTTTTTCTGCGTCCTTTTCCTCGCTTCATAAGTCTGTCAGGAAGATCGACCAGCAGGGGCGGATTGTTCTCTCCGGTACAACATCAGATCACGAAGGGGTAAAGGGGAAGGTAAACTTCAGTACATTGGTCAAAGTATTTACAGAGGGCGGATCAAAATCTGTAAATGATTCCTCTATTAACGTAAATGCGGCAAACAGCGCTACAATCTATGTTTCTGTCGGAACAAATTTCAATTCATACAACAACCTGGAAGGCAATGCGTTGTCGCGTGCAGAAGATATGCTCAGATCCGCCTCTTCAAAGCCCTATCAGCAGTTGCTGAAACAGCATATAGAACACTATCAAAAGTATTTTAAACGTGTATCGCTTGATCTTGGTACCAGTCCTTCTGCAAGTGAGCCAACAGATGTGAGATTACGTGCTTTCGCCGCAGGAAATGATCCGCAATTAGTCAGCCTGTACTTTCAGTTCGGACGTTATCTTTTAATATCCAGTTCTGCCCCCGGCGGCCAGGCCGCCAATCTTCAGGGAATCTGGAATAGTTCCATGAACCCCCCCTGGGACAGTAAGTACACCATTAACATTAACACGGAGATGAACTACTGGCCGGCTGAGAATACAAACCTGAGTGAAATGCACGCACCGCTGATCAGTCTTATCAAAGATCTTTCTGAAACAGGAAAGGAAACTGCACGGGTAATGTATGGAGCCGGAGGATGGGTTGCCCATCATAATACGGATATCTGGCGGATCACGGGTCCGGTGGATGGCGTTTACTGGGGGATGTGGCCGATGGGAGGAGCATGGCTCTCTGACCATTTATGGGAGAAGTACTTATATACAGGAGATAGCAAATTCCTTTCAACGGCATTTCCAGTCATGAGAGGAGCAGCAGAATTCTTTCTTGATCACCTGGTTGCAGAACCTAAGCATGGCTGGCTGGTCGTTGCTCCCGGCATCTCCCCTGAAAATGAACCTAAAAGGCCCGGTTTCAATGGGATATCCCTTACATACGGAGCCACAATGGACAATCAGATCGTTTTTGGTCTCTTTTCTGATGTCCTTCGGGCCGCGGAGGTTCTTAAGGTAAAGGATCACGCTTTTATAAAAAGAGTAAAAGATGCCAGGGGAAAACTTCCTCCTATGCAAATTGGGAAATACAGCCAGCTGCAGGAGTGGCTGGAAGACTGGGACGATCCCAATGACAAACATCGCCATATTTCTCACCTCTATGGCTTGTTTCCAGGCAAGCAGATTATCTCCGACCGGTCGCCTCAGTTGTTCGAGGCCGCCAGGAACTCACTGGTTTACCGCGGGGATGTATCTACCGGCTGGAGTATGGGCTGGAAGGTGAACATGTGGGCGAGGTTTCTAGACGGTGACCGGGCTTATCAACTGATAAAAAGTCAGCTTACGCCCCTTGGAGTTAATAAAGACGGTGGTGGGACATATAACAATCTGTTTGACGCTCATCCGCCTTTCCAGATTGACGGAAATTTTGGGTGCACTGCAGGTATTGCGGAAATGCTGATGCAAAGCCATGCAGGCTCACTTCATCTCCTCCCGGCTTTACCCGGTGATTGGAAGAATGGCAGTGTGAAAGGTTTGAAAGCACGCGGAGGGTTTGAGATTGTGGAAATGGTGTGGCAGGATTCCAGGATCAGAAAGCTTGTAATTAAATCAGATCTGGGAGGTAATCTGCGGTTGAAAGTCCCGAATTCATTAAAAGGGGCTCCGGGTACAATCCTTAAAAATGCTGCAGGAAGCAATGATAATCCCTTCTACTATGTTGATGAGATTGAAAAACCACTGATCTCTCCGGAAGCTAAGTTCAAGGGGGTGACTCAGGCTGAATATACCACATTCGATATCCCCACAATCAAGGGCCGGGTCTACAGCTTTACCAATTAGCAGCCATTCAAAAAAGCTTATCAACTTACTTATATAACAGATATGAAACGGATATTTTTCTCTTTTGCGATTTTATTAGCCTCAGGTATCGCGGTTTCGCAACCGGTTGTAAAACAGGCACCCGCAGGCTTTGATTCTTTACAGACCGGTATCCCGCACGGGAAGATTGATACGGTGTCTTACTCCTCTGCAACGGTTGGCTCTGTTCGCAAGGCCTTAGTTTACACCCCCCCGGGCTTTTCAAAAAATAAAAAATACCCGGTTCTTTACCTGTTGCATGGCATCGGCGGTGACGAGAAAGAATGGTTCAGGAACGGAAGTCCCCAGGTGATCCTGGATAATCTGTATGCTGAGAAAAAACTTCAGCCTATGATTGTAGTTCTGCCTAATGGACGGGCGATGAAAGACGACCGGGCGACCGGCAATATTATGGCCCCGGATAAGGTACAGGCTTTTGCTACATTTGAAAAAGATCTGCTTAATGACCTGATTCCGTTTATTGAAAGAAAGTATCCTGCACGTAAAGATCGGGAAAACCGCGCCATAGCGGGGCTTTCTATGGGGGGAGGACAGTCTCTGAATTTCGGTCTGGGGAATTTGGATAAGTTTGCCTGGGTTGGCGGATTTTCATCTGCTCCGAATACGAAAGTCCCCGAACAGCTTGTACCCAACCCGGATGAAGCGAAAAGGAAACTGAAGTTACTCTGGATTTCATGCGGAGACAACGACAACCTCATCTCATTCAGCAAACGTACTCATGATTACCTGGCCAAAGAAAAAGTGCCTCATATCTTTTATGTAGAACCTGGAGTGCACGACTTTAAGGTTTGGAAGAATGATCTTTACTTATTTTCACAGTTTCTGTTTAAGCCTGTAGACCAATCCCTCTTTTCAAAATTTACGGTACTTGGCATGCCGGCGTCCACCAACGTAAGAGCTGCTGGTTATCCGCAGATTTTGCCTGATCACCGTGTAATATTCAGGATCAACGCGCCGGAGGCGCAAAAAGTTCAGGTAGACCTCGGCCGGAAATACGACATGGTAAAAGGGAATGCAGGGGTCTGGGAAGCCACCACAGATTCGATTGGAGAGGGATTTCATTATTATTCCCTTCTCGTTGATGGAGTGGCTGTGGCAGACCCGGCCAGTGAGGCCTTTTATGGTATGGGCAGGATGGCAAGCGGGATAGAAATCCCCTTTGCCGGTGGCAGCTACTATGCCTTGAGAGATGTGCCTCATGGTGAGATCAGAATGAAGCGTTACTATTCGGAGACCTTAAATACCTGGCGTCGTTTTTTTATCTATACTCCCCCCGGTTACGATCAGAGCGCGGCAAAGTATCCTGTTTTGTATCTGCTGCATGGAGGGGGAGAAGATGAAAGAGGCTGGGCCATGCAGGGAAAAACAGATCTGATCCTCGATAATTTTGCTTCCGCTGTACACAATCATGCCG
>JBQGEO010000606.1:0-4879 GCA_052039655.1 Pararcticibacter sp. | reverse complement strand
GTGGCCTCATCCATTATTAATATCTTTGTATTTCTATACAAGTGCCCTCCGGCATCGCCGGTACATAAGAGGTCAGAAAACACACCTCCCTTGTATTTGGTTTCCCCTAGATGCTCGTTTTTCTCCTAATGTTAAGGATGTAGATTGGAAAATATGATCCTTATGATACAGGCATCAATCAAACACCTGCTTGCTGATCATGAAAACGGTAGGTTTGAAATATATGTATTGTTCAAGGTTTTCATCATTACTAAAAAGCTTCCGATACGACTTGAGAACGGCCAGTCTCTCGTTCTTGTATGTTTCTCCGGTAGAACTTATCACATCCAATATTACCGGTATGATAAAGCTTGCCTTTTTCCTGTCCTTCATATAAATATCGAAAGGAAGATCTTTTAGGACCCGATACCTGGGAAAGAGTTGACAGGCGAGCGAGTCGCTTGCTTCTATGGATACTGCTGATGTCTTTCCGTTTTTGTCGCGGTTAACATTGATCTGAAAGAAAAATGTATATAACATCCCTGAATCGGCAGCACGGTCAAAGATCCCATTGTCTTCCATAAAAAAGTCTGAAATCCTTCTTTCGACATCTTGTTTAGCTGCAGATCCGGACTGAGCACTGCAGCGTAACACCGCCAGGCACAATAGCATCGTTATGATTAAAGTTTTCATTTCTATTCGCAGTTAGGAGGAGCCAGATTTATATTCGACTTTGAATAACAGCGATTTTAACAGGGGAACGAGCCAGGGCAGGTAATAAAATATGTCGTAGTAAAACCGGGGCAATAGTCCGCAACCTAATCTGTTAAATATCTTTCGGAATAGTTGTTCAGGTTTGTTAGTAGCATTGAATCCGACAAAAAGAACTTTTGGCTGGAACCTCTTTGTCCGGTCGATTTGAAAAACCTGATCAGCAATGTCAATTCATCTGCTGTTAAGGAAGAATAATCATTGTAAACAGGGCCCTTTTTAAACTCCTCGAAATTGATACTGCTTATTTTCTCGTCAATTTTAGCCGTATTCCAATTTTTTGTTTGTCCTGCAAATTTTATCCTTGAAGTGCAATAGGCGGTAAAAAAGTCTTTTAATCCACTTGCATTTACAAGCTCATCAATGAGTTTACTGTTTTTCTCGGACGGCATTGCCATTGCGGGAGGCGGGCCTTGCGCCAAAACGGATATAGAACTAGTGGCAAGTGTAATTAGAAGAAGTATTTTGATCGATTTCATGGTTTGAAATTATCAGGCTAAGATATTGAAAAAACATAATAGCCTTCTTTTTATTCAAGCAACAGCAGCTTGGCTACAAATGCAATTAACGGTTCTTTTTGAGCTTTTCTCGCTTCTCCTCTTGCATACGCATGCTCAAATCGATAGTTTGACCTGGAAAGCAGGCCGCAGTTATCTTTTCCGTCTATAATGCAGCTGGGTTAATCCCGTTTCAAATGTTTTTGCGGAGATGAATTCAAGTATTTGTTCAGGCCTTCCGTCCTTAAACAGTCTTATTCCGTCACCAAGCAAAACAGGGATGACCGAAATGATAAACTCATCTACTAAGTCGTTCTGCAATAGCTCGTTGATTACTTCGGCACCGCCGTCGCAATAAATATTCCTGCCGTTTTCAGATTTCAGGCGGTTAACCAGATCAGTCAGGTTCCCGGTATAGAAAGTCGTCCTGCCTGTCTGCGGCCTTTCATTTCTCGTTATGACATACACGTCTCTTTGTCCGTTGTCATAATGAGCCGGGCCGATTTCTTTAAGCACATAGTCATAGGTTCTTCTTCCGATAATTAATGTGTCAATGGTGTCTGTAAATTCCGTATAACCATAGTCTTCGCCTTCCTTTTCAACGAGTTTCAGGAAGCTGAGGTCGTCATTCGGCCTGGCAATGTATCCGTCTAAACTTGCGGCAATGAAAAGAGATATTTTTCGCATTTGTTTCGGGTTTTAATGTTTTACAAAATTACTTTCCGGCGGCCATCTGTACTTTGTAAAAATGCGACAAATTAAAGCAGTGATGGAGAAAGTCCCGTGTTGCGCCTGATTTCATTGGCCAGGTGCGAATGATCATAATAGCCGCATTCAAAAGCAACCTCTGACAAACTCCGGTTTTTGTCTGAGTTTTTGATCATTGTTAAAGCATTTTGAAAGCGGATAATGTTTGAATATTCTTTCGGTGATAACCCGATATGCTTTTTAAAATTCCGCTCCAGTTGCCGTACGGTTGTAAAGTTTCTCTTTGCCAGTTCGCAAATGCTGATTTGTCCCTTGCTTAAATGAATATCATCGATAGTTGATTGCAGCAGATTGTACTTGTTCCTGATTCTGCCGGAAAAAAACCGGTTCAGGTAATCGAACGGGGATTCACAGATCTTATCAAGATTAAATGAATTGGTTTTCTCAAACCGAACAGTATTATCAATCAGTTCATGCTGTGAAGCATAGCTGTAGAAATTGGCAAAAGTTGCAGGTTTGAGGCAAACACCCAATAAATGCGTTTCACTATCAATAAAATTGTCTTTAAATGAAGCCATTGCGCCAACTGCATACGTTTCCCCAAATTCCATAGAAACCGAGCCGTTGTCAGTCAAACAGTTATTCCCCAGATTGATTACTAATCCTGCACAGCCGTCAGGGAAAATCCGTTCCCATTGTTTATCAGATTCGTCCCCTTTCAACTCCCAATAGGAGTGGATGAATGATGCTAATTCTTTGCAGGGGGAGATTTCTCTATACTTCATTTGTTCTTCAGCGACAGGATAAATGTAATGCGGGCTGTGCTTCCCGTTGAGTCTGCTAATTTAACTAATTCTTTGCCGAAAGCAGTGGTTAATTGAAGGACAGACCTCATTCATCATCCAGGTTTAAAAACTATAAAAATAGTCTGAAGAAAGTGTTATACTTGAAAGTCTTTAGCCCGGGGACCTTCAAGTATCATGAGCATTCTGAAAAACATAGACTTTGGAATTTTGCTTCAAATCAAAATTTTCAAGATATTTGTAATATGAAAGCAGTAAAAAAAACAGATACGGCTAAATCTGCCGGTAGTAAAAAAGCTGCCGATAAAAAAGATAATCCTTTTTTTAAATTGATGGAGGATAAAAAGCGTATTGCCAAAGCAGTAAGCGAAAACGTATCATTGTCCTCACTTAAGGATATTAAGTTTGTCCGCCCCCTATGATATAGAACAAGCCGACGACGGCACTTCTTACAAGTTCGCTACAGCTTCCGGATTAGTGTATGTTGCCTATTTTACCGAGTTTGCACTGCTCGATGTTAATAATCAAGAAGTTCAGGTAGTTTCATTCGGGTTTGCCTGTGACCTCCCAGATAAAGTGATATAATGGCATCTGCATTACGGGTTCCGCATGAGGCAATATTATAGGAACCCGTCGATTTGCCGGTATAAATCTGCTTTGTCGCTTGGGCGTTTAGCTTTAGGGATCACCAGTTTGCCTGAACGGTCAAAGATAAAATAAGTGGGATAAGAATTTCGGTCTTCGATGGCTGGAAGCAGCTCCTTCCAGAACCGGTCAATGTCTTTCCGGTTTTTCCTCAAGTGCCATCCTTCCATGCTGTTCACTTTCAAAAATTCCCGCCACTGAGCATCCTTTTTATCTTCATCCATATCAATATAAACGAAAGCCACATCCTTGCCTTCAAAGCGCTTTTTTAGTTCGGGTACATATCTGAGCTCGTCCTTACAAGGGCCGCACCACGTTCCCCATATATCAAGATAAACGACCTTCCCCCTGAACCTGGCCAAAAGCCCGGCAACAGAATTTATCGAATCAGAATCACTGAAAATATGGATAGCCGTGTTAGCGCTATTCCGATCTAATGCAGTCCTCAGCATGTTTATCCGCGCCTGCAGCTTATCAATATACCTGCTGTCAGGATAGTTAGATATTAACTCATCCATCAATGGTGCTGCCTGAGCCAGATCCCTATCCCTATCTGAGGTTTTGGAGAATATAGCCTGGGCCAGTAAAGCCTCTGCAACGTCACTGGGGTAGTTATTACGTATAGCGATCCAATTCAAAAACATTTTGCCCTTTTTGTCAAGCAGGACATTTCCGCTATCCAGCGAGATATTGTAAAACTTCAGAGGAGTCTTGTTCGCATTTTCTTTAAGCTTTTGCATCTCCGTCATGGCCTGCCCCTCCATATGGCCTACATAGGTCTCTGCCATGCGGAAAAAATGCGGGCCTGCAGGCATCGCCTTCGGCGTCATGGTTGTGTTCTTATACAGTTCGGCAATAAGACCGATCAATTCCTTCATCTTAAAAGACCCTGTTCCCCTCAGGTAGTAATGCACTTGTACCAGAGCGTCGGCCTCCACTTCCTGGCTGATGAGTTGTTTTTCGAAGTGAGTGAGATCGCTGCCCTCAATACGCTTGAGCCTTTCATCCCGTATCGCAAACCATGGCTTGAACACACTATCAGCAACACCGGCGGCTGTCAGGTGCGCATAGGGGTTTTTAGCCCGTGTTTCTTTTCCAAAGAAAGGAATGTCGCCCAAATGCAGCGATGTTAGAAGGCGGTTCTGCGCCCCGGAAGTTCCTTTAAACAGAACGGTAGTGTCAGACCCGAAAATCAGTTGCAATTTCTTTCCCGGAATAAGCAGTAAAGTATAACCCCGACCGCCGCGTTCCAGGGTGGCGAATTTGTACTCGTTAACAGGCAGATCAACCGTGAAATTGCCACGGTTATCAGCGATTATAGAGAGGTCATTCTCCCGGTAATTACCATATACAAAAGGAATATTTAAATGAAGCGTATCACTACGCGATTCAAGTGGAAGCTTACCATAAAGCCTGAACTGGGCGTCTGCCCTGATGCCGAACGCTAAGAGCAGGAGCAAGGCAACCAGAAACCGG
>JBQGEO010000605.1:0-9687 GCA_052039655.1 Pararcticibacter sp. | reverse complement strand
GAGATCTATTTTCTGAGGTTGTCCGAAATTGAAAAATACACCAGCCAGCAACGGGTTGTTCCGCAGCAGGATCAATAACAATTCTTCCCGTTTAATGTCTGCGAATGTTTCATCGATCTGCTCAGTTCCGTTGTAATATGGGTCGAGCGACAAAATGAAGTTCCTGACCAGTTTATCCTCTTTTATAAATAAAAATGAATCGGTGTTTTGAGTGAAGGCCGGGACATTGACGTCATGTCTGGTCTGGAAACTTTTCAGGAAAGCCTCGTCCAAAACAATGATAATCTTTTCAAAAGCACCGTCCTTCCTGTGTTTTGTATAGCGCACAAGATGGTTCTTGCGCGCTATGCAGTAATCGCCTTCTTCTATCATGTAATGCTTGTGCCCGTCATAAGCTTTCATAGACCCTTTCAGAAGGAACAGGAAAAAATGTTCGGGTATATATTGTTCCGGTGAAATTTCCGGGCCCAGATGGCAGGATTGTATGTTATTAAATTTCATGGTGGAAAACAGTCAGGTAAAGATAATCAATTTACCAGGCTGTCCACACTTGCCAGTATTGCTTCCTCCTTAGTCCGCGGGTGCCAGCCCAATGCCCGAGCCTTCATGTTCGACATCCTGATATAATACTGGCTTTCAATGCTGTTCATCTCCGCAATCTTATCAGAAAGAGCCGGACGCTCTTTTTTGATCATCTCTGAGACATCAGCGAAACTCATTACGCCGTCGGACGTCGCCAGGAACCGTTCTCCCGCCGCTTCAGGATGTGTCATCGCGAGCAGGTGTATTTGGGCTACATCCCTGACATCCACTACCCCGAATGTAAAGTTCGGGCTTTCCTTAACAACTCCGTTTAGTATGCCCTTCACAACGGTGTCTATGGATGCCGAAGAAATGCCTCCGGCTGCCGGACCAAAAATTCCTACAGGGTTGATCACTGTCAGTTCCATTCCGCTGCCCTCACGCTCAATAAATTCCCAGGCTGCTTTCTCTGCGATCGTTTTTGATTTGATATAAGCAGGGACAGGAGCGTTGGGATCTGTCCAGTCTTTCTCAGTGAATACATGATCTTTACGGTCGGCTCCGTAACCTATGGCTGCAAACGACGAGGTCAGTACTACTCTTTTTACGCCCGCATCCCGCGCTGCCTTCAGAACGCGTAAAGCACCGTCGCGGGCAGGAATGATCAGTTCGTTTTCATCCTCAGGTTCTTTTGCGGGAAAAGGAGAGGCCACATGAAGGACATAGTCGCAGTTTTGTACAGCGATGTCCCAGTTCTGATCATTCGTCAGGTCAGCCTCAATGAAGGAGAGGTTTTCATACGAAGAAACACCTGCCTGCTGCAATCCTTTAATGATTTCGTCTTTTCTGCCCGCCGACCTTAAGGTTGTCTTTACACTGAATCCTTGTTCAAGGAGCTGTAATATACAATGTATTCCGACAAAGCCGGTACCGCCTGTCACCAGCACGGTTTCTTTAATTCTGTTCATAATTCTTTCTGATTTTAAAAAGGAAATTCTATACCGGTCACTTCTTCAGCAAAAACCCATAATTTTTCTGCTTCCGCCTCGTTATTCATGGCCGCGGTATGATGCCCCGAAAGCGCCGGATAACCTGCAAATTCCCTGTCACCATCGGGACCATATAAGGCGCCTCCATAAACAGAAGGGTCTGTGGCTGCGAAGAGCGAAGGTAATGCTCCCTGCCATGGCTCCATTACCTCGCTGAACTGTGCAAATGCCTGCTCCAGCGTTTCTGCGGGAATATGGCGCTGAAGGTCGGTGCGTACCACTCCGGGATGAGCCGCAGCTGAAATGACGGGGCTGTGTAATGCCTCCAGACGCCTGTTAAGTTCCCTTGTAAAATGGATATCCGCGAGTTTGCTTACTGCGTAGGCGAGTTGCGCATCATACGGCTTTTCAAGCCTGAGATTATTGAAGTCGATACATTCTGCCTGGGTGGCAGCTCCGCTGCTGAGTGTGATAATCCTCGTTCCTGCCGCCTGTACCAGGAGAGGGTACACATATCCCGTTAATGCAAAATGCCCCAGGAAGTTGACGCCGAACTGCAATTCAAACCCGTCAGCGGTAAGGGCCAGCGGCGGAAGCATGACGCCTGCATTATTGATGAGTATATCCAGCTTTGTATACTTGTCTTTGAATGCCTCCGAAAACTCTCTCACAGCCTTCAGATTCGCCAGGTCGAGCTCCATGGCATCAAGCACCCCGTTCCCCTTGCTGAAAGCTCTCATTCCGCTGACCGCCTGTTCCGTCTTTTCCAGGTTCCTGGAAGCTGCTATCACATCCGCACCGGCCTCGTGGAGTGCCAGTGCGGTTTCGTAACCAATCCCGGTATTAGCACCGGTTACTATAATTGTTTTTCCCGTCTGATCCGGGATATCATGCTTTGTCCACATACTAATTTGTCGATGATATGATACAAAGATCCGGGTTTGATGAAAATGAAAGTTTGTTTAAAAGTCCAAGTTTTGTTTGTTCAGACGTTCATGCATGAAGAGGGGATCTTTTTCGCCGTTTAAATTCCGCCGTTTACCGAAAAGCTTCCCGCGTCTGCCTAATCCTTATTGATGACGGGCTGAACCCGTTCTATCTTTGATTCATCAAAACGATAATAATTTAAAAATCAAAGATATGAAAACGCTGATTACACTTACCGCCGCTGTATTATTCGCCACAGTATTTACTGCTTCTGCTGATGAAAGAAGAGAAGCAAAGAGCGAAACCACCGCTGTTAGTACCAAAGCTGCTCCTGCGTTTGAGTTCGGCAGTCCATCCGATTTAAATGACTGTGAAATCGAAGGCTTGAAGCTTTCGGCCTTTAAGGCTCCTGCCTTCATTTGGGGAAGCCCTGAAGATGCAGATCTTTCCGGAATTACGCCGGCAAAAGTGAAACCGGTAAATGCCCCGGCATTCGAATGGGGACTGACTGATGACGTCAATACCCCGGATGTTGAACTTCTGAAATTTCAGGCTCCTGCTTTTAACTGGGGTACTCCTGATGATGTGGATCTGAAAGAGCTGGCCAGGTTAAAGAAGTAATAATATCTAACGTTCGTAAACTCCATCATATATACTGAAAGTACCTGCTGGTTACAGCGGGTACTTATTCTTGTTTGTCCATCGTTTCTGTTTCCGTTTTCTCATTAATGCTTTCCAGGTCGTCAATGTGAGTGCCTTTCCATTTCTCTACTTTCGTGTGGTAAGCAGTTTTAGCGATCAGGTGTGCCCCGATCGGGTTAGTGAGGATCAAAAAGAAAACAATCGATATTGTTTTAGTTGTTACCGATACATCATCAAACATAAATGCCGCGCATGCGAGCAAACAGCCCGTTCCCAGGGTTCCGGCCTTCACCGTAACCGATAGCCGGAGGTAAAAATCAGGCATTCTCAGGATCCCGATGGAGGCAACAAGAATGGCGAGTGCGCCGATTGTGCTGATGATGGCAATTAATATATCTGTCATTTTCTCTCCCTTTTATCTAAATAAAATGCAAAGGCGATGGTGCCAAGAAAGGCGATGAGGGCGAAGATCATTGCAATGTCCAGGAATACGGGTTCCTCTGAGCGGATGCTGTAGACGGTGATCAGGGCAATCCCGATGGTAATAATGAGATCCAGGGCCACTACCCTGTCTACAATGCCCGGTCCCTTCAGCAAACGGATAAACGTAAGTGCTACCGATGCGGAGAGGATTGGGAAAATGATATAATCAAAATATAAATCGAGGCTCATCGCATAATTTCTAAAAGTCGTTTTTCAAATCCATTCCTGATCTGCGCTATAAATGTATCCTTATCTTTCAGGTACATCACATGTATATAAAGGGACTTCTTGTCCTCGCTGATATCCATAATCAATGTCCCCGGCGTCAGGGAGATAATAGTAGATAACAGGTTGATCTCGATATCAGACCGTGCTTCCATAGGGTATCTTACGATCCCCGGTTTGAAGAAATACTTGGGGGTGATCAGATCATAAGCAACCTGGATGTTGGCCATGATCATTTCATACAGGAAGTAGAATACGAAACCAATCGTTTTGGGTGCCTTGGTGAAATAGCGCTGGTCCGTTTCATTCCGGTTCATCACCCACAGGATAAAGAAACCTGCAAGAAAGCCGAAAACAAAGTTAGAATAGTACAGCGAACCTGTGAGTGCTACCCATATAAACGACAGGAGGATGTTCATTAACAAGTTTCTTACCATAATTCTATCATTTACCTAACACTGCTTTGATATAAGGAGTTGTGTCGATCATTTCAGCGGAGATAGTATCAGCCACTCTTGCGATAAACTCCGCATTCAGCCCGATAAAAAGGGAAGAAGATGCCAGGATACAGACCGGAAGCACCAGTGATGCCTTTTTTAACGGGGATAGAAGGGCGAAATTGTCTGCCGGAGGCGGGTCCTCAGGTGCACTTTTCCAAAATACCTTTGACCACATCCTGGCCACGACATACAACGTGATGAAACTGCCAAGTACCAGGCTGGCTATAAAGGCATAATTACTGGTGTCGAATGCGGCGCTGAAAAGGAGTATTTTAGGCCAGAAGCCTGAAAGCGGAGGAACACCTGTCAGCGAAAACAGTACAATTGCAATGAGCAGCGATATTTTGGGATAACCGGCATACAAGCCGCCAAGGCGGTCCATATCCATCGTTCCTCTCAACTGCCTGATCAGGCCTGCGATCAGGAACATATTGGTCTTCACCATAATGTCGTGAATGAGATAAAATACGGCTCCGGCAAAAGCAACTTTCGAATACATCCCTAATCCTCCTATAATAAAGCCGATATGACAGACAATTAAATAAGAGAACAAGCGCCGGATATTGTTTTTAATAATAGCTCCGAAAGCACCGGTAAGGATTGTCAGAACAGCCATTCCCATCAAGATGATTCTGATGGTATTGTCGGGCACGATCACCAGTGTGAAAAAACGAAATAGCGCATAAAGCCCCACTTTGGTAAGGAGGCCTCCGAATATCGCGGCAACAGCAGATGGGGGAGTGTGGTAGGAAGAGGGCAGCCAGAAGTACAGGGGAAACACAGCCGCCTTTATCCCAAAACCCGTCAGGAAGAACACCGAAATGAGGTTCACCATCGACTGATCTTTTACCAGCGGCACCTTCTGGCTGAGATCGGCCATATTGAGAGTGCCTGTAATGCCGTAAAGCAGGGCGATTCCGGTCAGAAAGAAGGTGGACGCGAGAATGTTAAGTGCCATGTATTTTACGGCGCCCTCCAGCTGTGCCTTTCTTCCGCCCAGCGTCAGCAGAACGAAAGATGCGATAATGATCACTTCGAACCAGACATAGAGGTTAAAGATATCGCCGGTAAGAAAAGCTCCGTTGAGCCCCATTACCAGGAAATGAAATATCGGGAAGTATCCATACAGCATCCTGGACCGCGCAATACCCGTAGCTGAGAAGATACATACAGCCAGGGCTGATACAGATGTGAGCAGTACAAGTGTAGAGCTCAGGAGATCTGCCACGAAGACAATCCCGAAGGGTGGCTGCCAGTTAGCCGCATTCATTGTGAGAATACCGCCCTGAAGAACCTTAGTAAACAGGTTAAGCGACAATGCAAATCCGATCAGGCAGCCTGTTATGCTCAGGATCCGCTGCGTCACTGTTTTTCGCCAGAATACCAGTTGCAGGATGGCGGTGAATAAATGGACGATTACTGGTGCAATGATCTGATTGTCTGTCATAGATCCTCCTCCTCCGGGGTATTCAGTCCATCCAGGTCGTCTGTATTCACCAGCAGGTATACGCGCTTCAAAAGAACGATGGCAAACGATGTAAGTCCAAAGCTGATCACGATCGCTGTTAGTATCAAAGCTTGCGGAACAGGGTCAGCGTAGATATCAGTGAAGGTTTTTGCATTTTCTGCAATAACAGGGGGCTTTCCCTTCGTAATGTTGCCTAAAAGAAAGATCAGCAGATTGCAGCCGTTGCCCAGCAGCATGATCCCCAAAAGCAGGCGGACCATACTCCTCCTCAGCATCAGGTAAATTCCTGCGGCGTACAAAATACCTATGAGAAAGATCAGCAGGAGTTCCATAATCAATGAGTATTCAGAGAAATTGTAAATAATATAGTGAGTACTACGCCAACAACGACGAGATACACTCCCAGGTCGAAAAATAAAGCGGTTCCAACCATCCCGATAACAGGAAGGGGCTGGTTTATCCATAGTCCGGTCATAACAGGCTGTCCGAACAAAACAGGCAGGAACATGGATAATGCTGCAATTCCCAGGCCCGCAGGTATCAGGGAGAGCGGCTTATACCTGAGGATCTTCATCGTGTTATCTGTGCCGTGTGCAAAGCTGTGAAGCACGAATGCGATGGATGCTACCAGTCCGCCTACAAATCCTCCTCCCGGGTAGTAATGTCCGCGGAGCAGCAGGAAAATGGAAAAGAGCAGCAGGATCGGGAGAAGATACCGGGATGCTGCCTGTAAGATAGTACTTTTCATATTACTCTTTTTCTGAAGGTCTTAACTTTAACTTAATTAAACTGTATACCCCGAGAGCCGCGATGCTCAGAACTACTATTTCAAACATGGTATCAAACCCCCTGAAATCGACCAGGATAACATTTACGACGTTTTTTCCTTTGGCAAGTGTATAAGCAAAGTCGCTGTAAAATTTACTGACGGTCGTTTCTGTCGGCTCCTGCAATGCCTTCAGTGCAGTAATAGACAGGATAGAACCGAAAGCCAGTGCTACTACCGCATCCCTTGTCATAATCTTTTTGTTCGCCACATTGAGAAAAGGGGGCAGGTTAAACAGCACGAAAACAAAGAGTACAACCGTCAGTGTGTCAATCGTAAACTGCGTCATGGCCAGGTCGGGGGCGCTGTAGTAAACGAACATCAGACAGATGCCATAGCCGACCACACTCATTGCCACAACTGCTGTGAGCCGGGACGAGGTGGTAACGGTCAGCACAACTGCCAGTATAAGAAGTAAGATATTGACAATTTCAAAAAAGCCGGCAGACGAAAGACGGTCAAAAGTGATATAAACCGGACCCCCTCCAAGCAGTTCCCAGGCGAGGAGGATCTCGGCAAAGATGATGATCTTCAGGATATAAGACCGAAGAAATCCGTTGTGCATGATGTTGGTATACCAGGCTGCGAAACGGGTGAAACCTGCTGTGATCCTCCCGGAAAAGGCGGCGGGCGAAAGGTTTTCGAACCTTTCGGCGAACCGGAGCTTCCTGGTGCCGGGCTTGTTTAAAAAGTACAGGCCTGTGCCGGCAGCAAGCGTTGCCACGCTGAGTGCCAGCACGGTATTGAAGCCATGCCACACTTTCAGGTGGACTTCTGTTTCTTCTGCTGTCATTGCGTTGACCGCCGGAGCGACGATGCTGCCCCCGGCAATAGCCGGCAGAACACCAAAGAATAATCCGCAGACCGCAAGAAGCAGGGGCGGTACCCACATTTGCCAGTGCGGCAGATGAAGCCCTGAATATTCGGACGGCAAAGCCCCCGTGAAGGGCCTTATCCCTGCCAGGAATCCGGCGGCTACAAGGCAGAGATTGGTTAACACCATGATCGATGTAAAGAAAACAGCGAACTGGCCTTCAGCATGCAGCGTTGCCTCGTAAATAAGGTCCTTGGATATGAAACCAAACAGGAGCGGCATGCCCGCGCTCGATAATGCTGAGAGAATGCCCGCAAAAAAAACAGGCAGAAGTACCTTCCTCAATCCCGACAGCCTTGATATGTCGCGTGTGCCGGTTTCATGATCAATGATCCCGGTGGTGAGAAATAACGATGCTTTATAGAGAGCATGGACAACTGTAAACGTGACAGCGGCAATGAGCGCTTCCGGAGTACCTAATCCAATCAGAAAAGTCAGCACCCCCAGGGCTGAAATTGTAGAGTAAGCCAGGATTCCCTTCAGGTCCGTCCGGAGCAGCGAATGAACTGCTGCATACAGCATGGTCACGCCTCCTGCTGTCATCAGGGTATACGACCACGCAGTGGTGTCCCCAAGGATTGGCGACAGGCGGGCCAGAAGGAATACTCCTGCTTTTACCATGGTCGCCGAATGGAGATAAGCGGAAACTGGCGTGGGTGCTTTCATCGCTCCCGGTAACCAGAAATGAAAGGGAAACTGCGCCGATTTGGTAAATGCTCCCGCCACCACAAGGGACAGGACCAACGGATAAAGATTGTCTGCCCTGATTGCAGCCGCCAGCTCCGTGAGCTTACTGATCGAATTCGTCCCGGCGATATTTCCCATGAGGATCATTCCCGCCAGGAGAAAGAAGCCTCCGAGACCTGTGACCGCCAAAGCTGTTAAAGCGCTTTTCCGGGAGGCAGGATCAGTGTTATTAAAGCCGATGAGGAAGAAAGAGCTGATACTGGTTAATTCCCAGAATATGAATACCAGGAGAATGTTATCTGACAATACCAGTCCGAGCATAGAAGCCATAAACAGGCATAAATACCCGTAAAAACGGTCGGCATATGCCTGCCCCTTCATATACGACCCTGCATATAGAAAAATAAGCGTGCCAATGCCTGTTATCAGAAGGCTGAAAAGCAATGACAGCCCGTCCATTTTGAAGTCAAGGTTGACAGACAAAGAAGGAACCCATTCATAGTGCACAAACGGTACTTCCCCTCTCCCGATCACGGGTATGTAACTTAACAGATACAGAAACAGCAAAGCAGGTAAAAGAGCCATAAACACGCCCCGTTCGAACCGGAGGTATCTGCCAAAAGGGATTAGAAGGATGGACGCCAGGAAGCCGGATAGTATCGTTAATAGCATGCTTTTTCTGGTTTTATGTGCAGCAAACGCCCCACAATGAGAAAGAACAAAATTGTTCTGGATGACCAAACTACTATTAATTTACAAATGCAGCAAAGAGTTTGTTTGGAACAGCCGGTTCCGCCGGGGGGCAATGAGCGCCATCGCAGTAGCCATATAACTGTAAACGGCTGGCTTTTCTACCGGTTTAATCCCTGCATTCGCCGGAAGCTTTCGAATGTCCGCCTAATCCTTATTGATGAGCGGAGCAGTTGATTCTATCTTTAATTCAACAAAAGGATAATAACTTAAAAATCAAAGATATGAAAACGCTTGCTACTCTTACCGCCGCTGTATTGTTCGTCACAGTATTTACTGCTTCTGCTGATGAAAGAAGAGAAATGAAGAGCGAAACGACTGCTGTTAGCATCAAAGCTCCTGCATTTGAATTCGGAAGTCCTTCCGACTTGAGAGACATGGAAATTGAAAAACTAAAAAGGTTCATGTTTAAAGCGCCTGCATTCATTTGGGGGAATCCGGAAGAAGTAGATGCCCCGGTACGTAAGACTACGGAAGTGAGAGCAATCAACGCTCCGGTATTTGAATGGGGAACAACAGAAGATCTCAATAACAGGGACATCGAATTTTTAAGATTTCAGGCACCTGCTTTCATCTGGGGATCCCCCGATGATTTGAATCTGAAAGAAATTGAGAAGTTGAAAAAGTAATCCCGTTTAACGTTCCTGTGCCCCTCCTGTATCAAAAGCGCCTGCTGGCTTGTCCCGCAGGCGCTTTTCTTTTAACACTATTTTGAACTGCCTCTTCCCTGACCATGCAGAAATTTTACCGGATCGTAAAAAAATCTTTGCCTATACAGAAATTGTTTCTTTCTT
>JBQGEO010000604.1:0-5172 GCA_052039655.1 Pararcticibacter sp. | reverse complement strand
TAAAAAGGTGATGGGGAGAGAAGAGTGGTTAGGTTGTGTGAGGATTTGGTTGGACAGGAAGGGTGGTTCAGGATGATAGGAGACATTAAGGATGGAGCAGAGGGCTGAGTGCCGAAAGCTAATTGCTGACAGCTAATAATTCAGAGAAAATTGAAAAAGAAAATTTATATCGCGCTTGTATGGGCGGCTGCTGCTGTCTTTTCTTCACCTGGTGTGAATGCGCAGCCGGTTTGGCCGGAGGTTACAAAGGAGATGCGGCCGTGGACAAGATGGTGGTGGATGGGAAATGCGGTCAATGAAAAAGATCTGGCATTTTCCCTCGACCTTTACAGGAAAGCAGGGATCGGGGGAGTGGAAATTGCGCCGATCTATGGGGTGAAGGGATATGAAGGCCAGTATATTGATTATCTGTCGCCGAAGTGGATGAATATGCTGGGGTTTACGGTAAAGAAAGCATCTGAGTTTGGGATGGGGGTAGATCTGACTAATGGCACAGGATGGCCTTTCGGAGGGCCTCAGATCTCTGCCCCGTATGCGGCGTCTAAGCTTATCGTTCAGACCTATAAGCTTGCCGGGGGAGATGTTTTGAAGGAGAAGATAAAGGTGGATGATCCTAAGCAGGATGCGGCAAGGCTTCAATTTGTGACTGCTTACAGTGATAAGGGGGAGGTATTGCAGCTGGCAGATAAAGTCGGTCCAGATGGTACGCTTAACTGGAAACCGAAACCGGCTTCGGGGGAATGGGAACTCTATGCAGCTTTTAACGGCAAAACACGGCAGATGGTCAAGCGTTCCTCACCGGGAGGAGAAGGGTTTACGCTGGATCATTTTTCGCGCCGGGCGCTTGACCGGTACCTGGATCGGTTTGATCAGGCTTTTGGCGGATACCCCCCTGGTGTACGCGCTTTCTACAATGACAGCTACGAGGTATATAATGCAGACTGGACGGAGGATTTTCTGGAATTTTTCAAAAGGAGAAGAGGGTATGATCTGCGTTTAAATATCCGTGAGTTTACGGGGACGGAAACTTCCGGCCACACAGCCAGGCTGAAATCTGATTACAGGGAGACGATGGCTGAAATGCTGCTTGAGAATTTTACCCGGCCCTGGACCGCCTGGTCACGAAAATATAAGGCTGTCACCCGTAATCAAGCCCATGGTTCCCCGGGAAACCTTCTTGATCTGTATGCTGCAGTGGATATTCCGGAATGTGAAACGTTCGGATCGAGCTACTTTGCTGTACCCGGGCTCAGAAGGGATAGTGCCGATATCAGGAATGTGGATCCAGATCCCGTCATGTTGAAATTCGCGTCTTCTGCCGGGCACGTGGCCGGTCATAATCTTATTTCCTGTGAAACCTTTACCTGGCTTACCGAACATTTTAAAACGTCTTTGTCTCAGTGTAAGCCTGAAGTGGAGCAGGTTTTTCTATCAGGGATCAATCATGTTTTTTTTCACGGTACTACGTATTCTCCCCAGGAGGCATCGTGGCCGGGATGGCTTTTTTATGCTTCTGTCAACTTTGTACCGTCTAACAGCTTTTGGCCGCACTTGCCCGGCCTGACTTCTTATATCACCCGGGTGCAATCGGTTCTGCAGAGTGGTAAAGCGGATAATGAATTACTTCTTTACTGGCCGGTATATGATGCGTGGAACAGGCCGACAGGCAGAGATATGCCCCTGAAGGTGCATGATATTGATGAATGGCTTCATCCTACTGCATTTTATAGAGATGTTACAGAACTTCAAAACGCCGGATATTCGCTTGATTTTATTTCGGACAGGCAGCTTAGCGGCTCATCTATAAGTAGCGGAGGGATCCGGACCTCGACGAATTCTACTCCTTACAAGGTACTGCTTGTGCCCAAACTGGAACTGATGCCTGTTGAAACTTTTGAAAAAATACTCCGGCTTGCTGAAGAAGGAGCGACTGTCATCTTCCAGGCAATGCCGGAAGACGTACCCGGACTGGGGGATCTCGAAGCCAGGCGCGGAAGGCTGAAGCAGCTTGTTGGTCAATTAACGCTTTCGGATGTAAATGAAAAAATCAAAATGACCAGCAAGGGGGCAGGAAAGGTCATCCTGGCCTCTGATGTGAACGCAGCACTGGAATATGCCGGGATATTAAGAGAGACATTAACGGATACAGGTCTGAAGTTTATTCGCAGGGATACTGGGACTGAAAAATATTATTACCTGGTTAATCATACGGGGAAGGCGATAGACGGGGATGTTCCATTCCGGACTGAAGCGGGAGCTGTTGTTTTAATGGATCCTCAGACGGGATCCTCTGGTTCTGCATCTTTTTCGAAGGTGTCTGAAGGAATAAAGGTGAGGTTGCAGATACAACCGGGAGAAGCGATGATCGTAAAAGTTCTTTCATCCGGCATTTCAGGTGGTGACCGCTGGCAGTACCTCGGGAAGGCTTTGCAGCCGATCGAAGTAATAGGACAGTGGAAGCTTCATTTTGCAAGCGGAGGACCTGAAATACCAAAGGATACGCAACTTGACCGCCCGAAGGAATGGACCAGTCTTGCAGATACCGCTGCTCTGAATTTCTCAGGACTGGCCGACTATACTGTATCTTTTAACTTTCCTAAAGTGAAAGCTCCTGAGTTTATTCTTGATCTGGGAAACGTGAGGGAAAGCGCCCGGGTTTGGATCAATGGGCAGGAAGCCGGAACCGCCTGGAGTATTCCTTACAGGTTGCGCATAGGTAAGTTTTTAAGGCCTGGAAGAAATACTCTCCGGATAGAGGTAGCCAACCTGATGGCGAACCGGATCAGGTATATGGACTGGAACGGCATTGAGTGGAAGAAGTTTCATGATGCGAATATCGTCGACATCAATTACAAACCGCTGAATGCGGCAAACTGGAAGGTTCAGCCTTCAGGCCTCGGGGGAACGGTTAGAATTATTCCATATTCTGACTAAATGATGGATTGATGTTTCTGATTATTACTCATCCTGGCATAATAATGTATATTAGGCGTGATTTTCATTTGTATAGCCAATGAAGCCTGTCAAAATTTTTGAGCACATACATATCGATGAATATTCTGCAACTCCCAAGTATTTGCAGCTTACCAATTCGATACTTATTGCCATAGAGGCCGGGAATATTAAGAAGAATGATATGCTTCCCTCGATCAATGAATTAAGCTATGAACTTGAGATCTCAAGAGATACGGCTGAGAAGGGATATAAATATCTTAAAAACATCGGGGTTCTGGGCTCGATTCCGGGTAAAGGCTACTTTATTACTTGTACGGAATTCAGGCAGACCCTCCGGATTTGTCTCTTTTTCAATAAGCTGAGCTCCCATAAGAAGATCATCTACGATGCGTTTGTTCAAACTCTCGGAGAACAGGTGCCTGTCGATTTTTATATTTACAACAGTGACTATATGCTATTCAAGAAATTGCTGGACAATAAGATGGAGGGGTACTCGCATTATGTGATCATTCCGCATTTTATTGAAGGAGAGGAAAAGGCATTTGAGATCATCGATACAATACCAAGGGAAAAGCTTATTATCCTGGATAAAGTTATTCCGGGCCTGTCAGGCGAGTATGCTGCGGTTTATGAAAATTTTGAGAAGGATATTTACAGTGCGCTGGAACAGGCAAAGGAAATGCTGAGTAAATATCATACGATAAAACTGATCTTCCCTGAACATAGCTATTATCCGAAGGAAATCAAGAAAGGGTATTTGAAGTTCTGCAGGCAGTATGCCTTTAATCATAGGATCATAAGCGATATTTCTGCGGAACCTATTGAGGCCGGAGAGGTTTATATCAACCTGATGGAAAATGACCTGGTGGTGCTGATAGAACGGTTGGTGCAGCAAAATATGCAGGTTGGGAAAGACGTCGGGGTTATTTCTTATAATGAAACTCCTCTTAAAAAGATTATCCTGAACGGGATCACGACTATTTCCACCGACTTTCGGGAAATGGGAACGATTGCTGCAAGAATGATCCTGGACAATTCGAGCAGGCATGTAGAGGTGCCGTTTTATTTGAATAAGAGGGCGTCGCTGTAATGTAAGTTTTAAGTAGTAAGTTTTAAGTTATAAGTCGGGACGTGAGAAGATTAAAGTTTAAAGTGGAAAGTTAAAAGTTAAAAGTGCTGGGGGAGATTTGTATGATTCATGACTCATCTGTGTAGATCAAAACTAGAGTTGACTACACAACTCATCACCCATAACTCATAATGCATAACTCAAAACTCATAGCGGCGTTCGTGGATCTGATGCGCTTATCTCACAACTCTATTACAAACCTTCTGCGTTTTTGGCTGTATAAAAGCAATGGAGACTAAACATGTATACGAAACTGGTATTATAGGTAACTGCTCCTTTCTGGCGCATGTTCATAAAAACACCAACATAGCATGGTTGTGCTGGCCGAGGTTCGACAGCACTTTTATTTTTGGTTCGCTTCTTGACGAAAAAAAAGGAGGCGAATTTTCTATTTTACCTGCTTCAACTTATTCATCCCATCAGTATTATCTTGAAAATACGAATGTTTTATGTACGGAAATAACGTGTGAGAACGGGCGATACAGGGTGACTGATTTTGCGCCAAGGTTTCATCAGTATGAGCGTTTCTTTAAGCCATTGATGCTGATCCGTAAGATTGAGCCGCTGGAAGGCCAACCAAGGGTAAGGGTGAAATGTGAGCCTGTTGGTGAATATGGTAAAACTAAACTAAGGGCACACAGGGGCAGTAATCATATAGAGTATCATGGTTCTGACGATAAGATCCGTCTGACGACAAATATACCGGTGACTTATGTGTTCGAGGAAGCGTATTTCGTTCTTAATGAAACGAAGTATCTCGTGCTGACCTATGGTCAGCCACTGGAGGCTCCACTGGTTAGTACATCAGAAAACTTCCTTCGTGAGACCACAGCTTACTGGCGTGTGTGGATCAAGCATTCGTCTATTGCGGGTTTTTACCAGCCCTATGTGATACGGTCTGCGCTGACTCTTAAAATTCACCAGTATGAAGACACAGGTGCAATCATAGCTGCGAGCACAACGAGCCTTCCTGAATCGGACGGCAGCGGAAGGAACTGGGATTACCGGTATTGCTGGCTCAGGGATACCTTTTATGTGATCAGTGCCCTGAATCACATTGGCCATTTCGAGGAGATGGAGCACTATTT